>JBBRGM010000079.1:0-13258 GCA_038240725.1 Burkholderiales bacterium
CCCACCAGAACAGCGTCGACGGACTTGCAAATATCGCTCAGCTCTTCTACCCCGTCTGCTGCGATGCCGCCTTTGCGGGTTTCACGCAGCGCAATCACGCGCGACTCCGGTATGGCCAGCGCGACCGATTGCGCTGCGCCGACACCGGTCGCAATGACCAGCTTGCCGGCACCGGCGCGCAACGCGGCGGTAGCCGCCAAAACCGCGGCGCCGGGCATCTCGCGCGAGCCGGCAACTACGAGAATATGACCGCGGCCGTTCTTGTCATCGTCCGACGAAGGCGTCGGCAGCGGCCACTCGCGAAGCAGCGCTTCGTCGATCGCGATGGCGTTTGCCTCGCTCCGGTCTTTCATCGCGATACTCGGCGCGCGTGTCACGACTTCGGCGCAGTCTGCACGTCGGGCTCGGTGGTGACCGGTGCGCCGGCTTGCTCGAGCGGGGCGACGAAATTGACCAGACACGGAACCAGCTTGCCGTTCTTGCCTTGCGTGGGATCGAACTCGTAAGAGGTAACCGAGCAATTCGGGATGTCGCCTTGACGATCGATCTCGAGAATCCGCCTTTCGTCGAGCCGCTCGAACAAATAGCGAAAGCAGTTGACGACAACTTGATGGCTGACGATGAGCACCGACTCTTTGCGGTATTCACGCGTGATCGTTTCGATCTGACTGCGCAAACGCAGAATCACGTCGCACCAGCTCTCGCCGCCGGGCGGCCGAAAATAGAACTTGCCGACATGCTTGCGCTGCTCGCTCAACTCGGGGAATTTCTGCTGGATGCCCAGACGCGTAAAGCGATCGAGAATGCCGAACTCTTTTTCGCGGAGGCGCTCGTCGGCGAGAAAAGTTACCTCTTGCTTGGCTACGCCGGCCGTGCGCAAGACGATCTCCGCGGTTTCACTGGCGCGGACATAAGGTGAGGCGAGCACGACGGTCGGCCGCTGCGCCTTCGGCATGTCGTGGAACCAGCGGCCGAGCGTCTGCGCTTGCTCCTCGCCCAGCGGCGATAGCGGCACGTCCACGTCGCGCACTGCGATGTCGATCAACGCAAGTCCTGCCGCCTCCGCCGAATCGCGCGCGACATTGCCCGCACTTTGCCCATGCCGCACGATCCACACGCGCTGCGGCCATTTCTGTTCAGCCATGATTGTCCGATGCGATGCGTACAGGGAGACGACAGCGCACTCGGTGCGGAAGTTTCATTTTGCGCGAGCATTAAGCAGCGGCAGTCCGCTCGCGGCGCGACGTCAGGGCGACGATGACGATCATGGCGATCGCGAGAACCAGCGACGAGCTGATGCGGCTGAGATCCAGGCCGCCTTCCGCGTGCGGCTTGGTCAGGATATCGCCGAGCGTTGCGCCGAGCGGCCGCGTGAGCACGTAAGCCGCCCAGAACAGTACGGGCACTGGCGCACTGCGAAAGAAATACAAGACGGCAACTAGCGCGATGCAGCCCGCGAACACGAGCGCGCCGCCCTCGAAACCAAGCCCTGTGGTGGTCGCGACAAAATCGCCGAGCGCGGTACCCAGCGTGTTCGACAGCAGTATCGTGACCCAGTAGAAGACCTCATTTTTGCGCGTGGTGATGCGGTCGACTGCGATCGCGCCGGTAGCGAAATGCCAGGCGATCAACACCGCAATCACGGCACACAACAACATGATCGAAGAGGTGACGTAGCCGAGGCCGAGCGTGCGATCGATGTAGTCGGACGTGGTTGTGCCCACTGTCGTCGTAGCAACAACCACCGCCCAGTACAACGTCGGGTGATACCGTCGGGACGCGACTTGCGCGGCGACTGTCACGCAGAAGAACGCGAAGAAGATGAGCGTGCTGATGCCGTAGCCGAGCTGCAGAGTCATCGACACCGCGTCGCCGCCGGTCTCACCGAGCGTAGTCGCGATGATCTTGACCGCCCAGAATGCCAGCGTGACCTGGGGAACTTTGCTCAGTGCATTTGTGTAGTCGTCGCTGTGAAAACGCAAGGCCTGTTCCTTGTCTTGGATGTTAGAGAATCGCGCCGTTGCTGCGAATCACGTCACGATACCAGGCGAACGAATCTTTCGGCGTGCGCTTCTGGGTGGCGAAGTCGACGTGCACGAGACCGAAGCGCTGCCGATAGCCTTCGGCCCATTCGAAATTATCGAGCAGGCTCCAGGCGAAATAGCCGCGGACGTCGATGCCGGCGGTGCGCGCGCGACTGAGCTCGCGCAGATAGCGATGCATGAAATCGATGCGCTGCGGATCGTGTACCTGGCCGTCGAGCGCAACCCAGTCGCAGTCCGACATGCCGTTCTCGGTGATGATCACCGGCAGCTTGTAGCGTTCCCAGTAAAACTTCGGTCCCCAGTACAGCGCTTCCGG
This sequence comes from Burkholderiales bacterium, assembly GCA_038240725.1. Classification (GTDB taxonomy): domain Bacteria; phylum Pseudomonadota; class Gammaproteobacteria; order Burkholderiales; family SHXO01; genus SHXO01. Next base: position 2,362 of record JBBRGM010000079.1, read on the forward strand.
TACGACGTCGAACACATCCATCAACGTCCGCGCTGTGCCATGCGGCCGCCAAACGCGCTCCGGCGTTCCATCGGCGCTGGCCCGCATCGATTTCGATTGATAGATATTGGTGGCGAAGAAGTCGAGCGGCTGACGGATCGTGCGCATATCGTTCGCGCCGATCTTCGGCATATCTTTCTGCCACGCTTTGAGCTCGGCGTCGGGATAGGTGCCGACATACACCGGATCGAGCAGCCAGACCGCCATGCCTGAGAATGTTGCGCGCCGCGCAGCCTCGAGGTCGGTCGGTTTATCGCTCGCCGGTGTTGCCGGTTCGAGCGCCGCTGCATAACCGATTTCGCACGGACGCTTCGATGCCGCGCGAATCGCCATCGTCGACAAGCCGTGCGCGAGCAGAACATGATGCGATATGCGCAGAATCTCGTTCCAACCGAGCTTGTCCCCCGGCGCATGAATGCCAAGCTGGTGTCCGAGGATGATGAAGATCTCCGGCTCGTTGAACGTCATCCAATGCGTGACCCGGTCGGACAAGCGCTTCGCTACCACGGTCGTGTATTGCGCAAACCAATCCGGGCTGTCGTCTTTCAGCCAGCCGCCGCGCTTGTACAACGCTTCCGGATAATCCCAGTGAAATAGCGTAATCCACGGCTCGATGCCGGCGGCGCCCAGTGCATCGACCAGGCGATCGTAGAAATCGAGTCCGGCGGCGTTGACCTTGCCCACGCCATCGGGGAAGACGCGCGGCCACGAAATCGAGAATCGATACGCACGAATTCCGAGATCGCGCATGAGCGCGATGTCTTCACGAAATCGATTGATGTGATCGACCGCAAAGTCGCCGTTGGACTCGTCGCGGATCGCGCCCTTGCGCCGGCAGAACGTATCCCACACGGAAGCACCGCCGCCCATGCGCGTTGGGGCGCCTTCGATTTGATATGCCGAGGTTGCGGCGCCCCAGACGAAGCGATCGCCGAGATCGCCCGTTTGCGCAAGCACGGGATGCGTCAGTGTGCCGGCAGCACCCGCGGCGCCGAGGGCGAGAAATTCGCGGCGGCCGATGACGCGCTGCTCGCTCGCTTGAGGTGGCGTTGATGAGATCATGCGCAGGAATCCTTATTCGAGCGGCAATGTTCGCCGCGGAGAAAAACGCGACCGTTCACGCGTGGGCGATTAGCGGATCACTCGGACGACCTGGCAGCGGCCCAGGTGATGCCGCCCAGTAGATGCCGTAGAAACGGCATTTCGCTATAGGACTCGATCGTGTGGCCGAGTGCGGTATACCAGGCGCGGCCGCCATCGTAATCGTGATACCACGCCATCGGATGATTCGCGCCCATGGTGCCGCCGGAATAACTCGCCTCGTCGATACGCATCAGGACATGTACACGTGGGCTCGGATCGTCACGAAAGCCGTACCACTCATCCGTACGCCGCCATTGCGCAGCGAGGTGCCGAGTGGAGATGTGCACGCCGTCGATGACCTCCAGCGTAGCCGGCTGAATTGCGGGATGCGCTTTGAAGTAGGTTCCCACCAAGTCGCGATACCACGGCCAGTCGTATTCGGTATCGGTTGCCGAGTGAATTCCAACGAAGCCGCCGCCGCTGCGTATGAAGCGCTCGAGTGCGCCTTGTTGCGCCGTCTCGAGCACGTGACCGGTCGTATTGAGGAAAACGACGACGCGATAGCGCGCCAGATTGTCATCGCCGAATGCGGTAGCAGCTTCAGTCGCATCGACGTGGAAACGATTCTGTTCGCCGAGCGCTTTGATCGCCGCAATGCCCGCAGGAATCGAGTCGTGCCGGTAGCCGGCGGTCTTGGAAAACAGCAACACGGCAAAAGCGCTTTCAGCGTGCGATGGCATGGCCGCTCCCGGCGAAGCCCAGGTGGAAAACCCAGGCAAAGCCCACATGGAAAACCCAAGCAAAGCCCGCGTGGAAAACCATAACAGCACGGCTGTCGCATTGCGCACAACGGTCATGCGGGCAGTATAGCGAGGTTGCGATTCGACGCGCCGGGCGTGATCGCCGGGAGTCGCGATGCACGATCGATTCTCGCAAATATTCTACGCGCTCACCGGTGTCGGTAGAATTCCGGGTGTGACTCACAACACACCTGCCGATCTCTCCGTCACCGCCGCTGCAGACGCGCTGTTTGAAACCGGCAACGCGCAATTGCAGGCGGGGCATTACGCCGAGGCGTCTGCCGCCTATACGCGTGCGTTGGAACTGCAGCCTGCTGTGGCGCAGACGCATGGCAATCTCGGCGTAGCGCTGGCCGAGCAGGGTTCGTTCGAGGCTGCTATTGCGCATTATCGAGAAGCGTTGCGCCTCGATCCCGCACATGCCGAGGCTGCATACAACTGGGGCAATGCGCTGCGCGCCTTGACCCGCTATGCCGACGCGGTTACCTGTTACGACCGCGCGCTGGCAGCGAAGCCGGACTGGTGGGTCGCGCTTTTGAATCGCGGACTTGCTCTCGCTGCCCAAGGCAAGCAAAAGCAAGCGGAGGAAAGCTATCGCCAGGCGCTCGCCGCGAAGCCGGACTATGCGGAGGCGCACAATAATCTCGGGCTGGCGCTGCAGTTGCAGGGTCATTTCCAAGCTGCGATGACACAGTTCAATCGCGCCATAGAGCTGTCGCCGGACCTCGCCAACGCGCATACGAACCGCGCGCAGTTGCGTCTGCTGCTGGGCGATCTGCGCAACGGCTTTGCCGAGTACGAATGGCGCTGGCGCCTGGCCGGCGTCGGGTTGCCGGCGATCGATGTCCCCGGATGGGATGGCGCTCCCGTGTCGGGCCGCACGGTGCTGGTTCGCGCCGAACAAGGTTTCGGCGATACCATTCAGTTCGTACGGTTCGCGCAGGCGTTGCGGCAAGCCGGCGCGAAGGTCGTGATCGAATGTCCGGCAGCGCTCGAGCGTCTGCTCAGCACCACACGCGGGGTCTCGCACGTCGTCGTGCGCGGCAAGCCGCTGCCGAAATGCGATGTGCAGATTCCGGCTGCGAGTCTCGCAGCTGCGCTGAAGGTCTTCGAGCTCAGCGAAATTCCAGCGGCGACTCCTTATCTGTTTACCGATCCGGGACGCGTCGCACACTGGCGCCAGAAACTCGCGGCGCACGGCGGCTTTCGCATCGGCGTCGCGTGGAAGGGAAGCAAAGGTCATCCGCAGGATCCGCATCGTTCGTTTTCGGCAAACCAATTTGCCGTACTCGCGACCTTGCCGGGAGTTTCCCTGGTGAACCTGCAAATCGGCGAACGCACGCCGGACGGGCTGCGTGCGATCGATCTGCTCCAGCAAACCGAGCTCGATACGTTTTCGTTCGCGGATACGGCAGCCGTTGTTGCAAACTTGGATCTCGTGATCGTCTGCGATACGGCGCTCGCACATCTGTGCGGTGCGCTCGGCGTACCGGTCTGGATTGCCGTTTCGGCCGCACCGGACTGGCGATGGCTGCTGGCTCGCGACGACTCGCCGTGGTATCCCACGGCGCGACTATTTCGGCAGACGCGTCTCGATGACTGGAAAGGCGTTTTCCGACGCATCGCGCTCGCGCTCGCGCGGCACATTGCGGTGAATCCAGATCGCTAGCCGCACCTGCATGGTGCCGGACGCTATCCTGTCAGAAAACGTCTGACAGACGCAAACAGAAAATCACCTCAGCGCAGGGCCCGCGTGGCCGCTGAGGAACATCGTCCATGGCATCCGGTCACACCAATACGACCGGAGACTTCGAGACCTTAACTCCAGAGGATGCCAACGATGAATTCATTCATGAACAGGATGTCCCCGAGTGCGACTAACTTGATTCGCATGGATCACACACATGTGTTGGCGACGTTTCATCAGTATCAGATCGACACGCCGCCGAACACGAAGAAGGCGCTGATCGATAGCGTCTGTCTGGCGCTCGAAATTCATGCGCAGCTCGAGGAGGAAATTTTTTATCCGGCGATGCGTGAGGTCGCTACCGACCGGGCGCTGATCGAAAAGAGCGTGCCGGAGCACAACGAGATGAAGCGCCTCATCGGCGTGTTGCGCGGGATGCAGCCAACCGAGGCCAAGTACGACGAGACGGTAATGGAATTGATGGGCGATGTGATGCATCACGTGGCAGACGAGGAAACCAAGTTGCTGCCGGATGCGGAACGCCTGCTCGGCGATCGACTGGGCGAGCTGGGATTGGAAATGACCAAACGGCGTGTGCAGCTTGCCGCTCCGCGTGCGGGCGAAATCGCCGCCAATACCGTACGGGCCATGCCCGTGAGCTCGATGTTAATGGCGGTGGGTGCGATCGTCGCGGGATCTTATATTTTCAAACGTGCATACAGCGCGACTCGCTGATCTGGTTTATTGCCGCTCGGGTTGATGCGCTCGGCGCCCGCGGCGCGATAAGACAGAGCGCGCCGCGGTCCTGCTGGCATGCCATGGGAACGGGCGTTACGTGCCGGTCCGCTGGCACTGATGTCAGCTACGCGCTACTCTCGGCTACGTACTAACGTCCGTCGCGGCCGCGGCCTGCACTTCTTCGATGTCTGGATTCATGCTGATCACCGCGCCGGCACCGAAGATCGTCGAGAAGGCTACGTCCTTGGCGTCGCGTCCGGTGCCCACGCGCACCAACCGATCGACCGGCGCCAACCCCGTCGGATCGAACAGGCACCACTCGCCGCCGAGATACGCTTCGAAGATGGCGTGAAAATCCTGCGGCGGTTGTTCGAACTTGACGTAACCGACCACCAATCGCGCGGGAATATTGAGCGCGCGGCAAAACGCGATGGCGAGATGCGCAAAGTCGCGGCATACGCCGGCTCGATTGATCAGCACATCGCGCGCGGTCGTCATCGAATTTGAGCTGCCGATCAGATACTCGATGTTCTCGGTCACCCAGGCGGTTACAGCTCGAACGCGGGCATAACCGGGTGCCTGATCGCCGAACGTTCGATATGCGGTGCGGGCAAGCACGTCGGATTCGCAGTAGCGGCTCGGCATCAGATAGTGAAGCAACGCATCGGGCAACTCGTGTATCGGCAACTCGCGCGCATTCTCATCGGCAGGTTTCACGTCGACCTGCACGGTGGCCTCGTAATGGACCGACAGCGGACCGGCCAGCGGCTTGTGCAGGCGGAAAAAGCGATTGCCGGAATTCGCGTCGGTAAACGAGCGGACCTGCAGCGCAGGATCTACGCTCAACGTTTCGCGCACGACCGTTTGACTGAACGGGTAGTGCGCAGCTTCGATCTGAAACAGGAAGTCTGCGGGCGCTTGCGTCTGGTAACCAAGGTCGCAGTTGATCTGGAAAGTTTTCATGGCGCGAAGCTCGTGGGCGTTGAGATTCGGCGGAGATCAAGTGTCGCCCGCCGGCTGCAAATAGATAGAATGATTTGGACAGTGGTCGGACGCCTGGTTGCAGGCTCGGACAGAAATATTTCAGCGGGTTTCTACGACTGATTTCGGTAGAGCGCCTACTCGGTGCCGCATGCACCATCGAGCGCTTGAATGCACTGCACGCGTGCGCAAATTTCCGCTTCGAATCGGCTTGCGGGTAATGCTCAATCTGCTCGCGCGCAACGTCGGATCGCCCGGGCATGTCGCTGCTGGCTCGGGTAGACTCGCTTGCAGAGTCATTAGCGTTTCCGGCGCCGCCCTGCACGTTGCGTTACGCGCCGAGATGCATCCACAGGAGGCGCGCATGGATAACACGTTCAAGTTCTCAGTCAATCACGCAGAAGACAATGACTTTCAACGCGGCTTGCGGGCATTTTTCGAATACCGCGATCTCGGTATCAAGGAAGCTACATCGGGCCGCGCGGTAGCGCACGTGATCCGCGCGATCCCCGGTCAGCAGGCGATCGCGCAGCGGCACCATCACGAAGTGGAATTTCAGATGGTCTATGTGCTCAAGGGTTGGATCAAATTCAACTACGAGGGCGTCGGCGAAGTCACGTTGAGTGCAGGCTCGTGTGTGCATCAGCCGCCCGGAATTCGCCACACCGAGCTCGGACATTCCGAGGACGTCGAAATGCTGGAAATCGTTTTTCCCGGTGAATTTCAGACCGCGACCGATTGACATCAGCGCTGTGCTGGCCGCACCGTCTCTCTGCGGCGACGATTGTCGCTCGATTTACCAGGGCGAGACGCTAGCAATGTGCAAGGGTCGCGTTAGAAACACCGCGTTCCCGCGATTGATTCCATGTATGCAAATGGAGTCGCCACAGCGGTCTCGCAGGCGTATAAAGAACATAACCTTGTGCTCCAAGGCTCGAACCAGGCGGTGCAGCCAAGTTAAGCGCTGCCGAGCCAAGCGGGAGTTCTCGCTCTCGCGTCGTAATCCGAATCGTCGGTACCCTCGACATGAGGTTCTTCTTCGGTGCTGTGGGCATGAATCTCAACAGGCCGTCGCGTCTGAGCGATGACATGATCGAATTGGAGAGCCTGCGCAAGCCGCAGGGCGAATACCCGCGGACTACATTGCCGCAGGATGTCGCTGTCAGCATCGGCAATGAGCCCGCCCACCTGGTAGACGATGCGCCGGCCGAACGCGACATGTTCGACGCCGGCCTGCGCGACGGCCGCTACAGCAGCCTGCTGCAACTATCGTCCGACTGGTCTTGGGAGCAGGACGAGAACTTCAGATTTATCGCCGTCCGCGACGGTTCGTTCGACAAGCCCGGGATTCGGCGCACCGATTTCATTGGCAAAACGCGATGGGAGCTGACTTGTCTGGCAGTTAGCCCGGCACAGTGGGAGGCGCACCGCTCCCTGCTGCGTTTGCATAAACCCTTCTACGATTTCGAATACCTGCGCCAATCCGCGGACGGTGCTTATCGCTGGGTGAGCATAAGCGGCGCGCCGATGTTCGACAGTCGAGCTCGCTTCGTCGGATATCGCGGCGTCGGCAAGGACGTTACCGAGCGCAAGCAGACGCAGCAACGACAAGCGGTTCAGCTCGCGGTTGCCAGGCATTTGTCCGATTCGGAGAATCTATCGGACGCCATACAAAAAATCATCCGCGCGATCTGCAAGATTATGAGCTGGGATTACGGCGCGCGCTGGGCGCACAGCGAGCGCGAACAGACGTTCGAATGCGCCGAGATCTGGAATCGACCGCATCTCGACGACAGCAGCTTCATCGCTGTGACCCGTGCGCAGCGTTTCACCCCCAATCCGGGCGGTCTTATCACCCGAGTTCTGGAAACGCATGAGCCTCACTGGATCAGCGATATCGCTTCACATCAGGTCATGCAGCGGCGCGCGGTCGCGTTAGAGGCGGGCTTGCACGCAGCGTTTGCGTTCCCCATCACGGCTGGCGGCCGCCTGCTGGGCGCGCTCGAATTCTTTACCTCGACCTTGTGGTCGCCGGATCTCGCGATTACGGAAACCGCACGCTGGGTCGGCCGCCAGATCGGTCAATTCATGGTGCGAAAGCAAGCCGAAGACAGCTACCGCGAGCTGGTCGACTTATCGCCCGACGGCATCCTCATTCATTCCGAAGGTCGCATCGTATTCGCGAATGCGGCGGCGTCGCGGCTGCTCGGTGCACACGAGCCGAGGCAGCTCCTGGGCCGGCCGACGCTGGATTTTATACAACCGCAATTTCGCGCCCGGGTGGCGCAGCAACTGGCAGCGCAAGTAGAGGAAAAAAGCGCGGTAGCACGCGTCGAGATGACGTGCCTGCGATTGGACGGCGAGCCGGTTCACGTGGAAGTCTCGTCCCGCTATTTCATGTTCGAAGGCACACCGGCGATTCAATCGCTGTTGCGCGACGTGAGCGAGCGCAAGGCAGCCGAGCGCAAGATCATCCGCCTCGGCAACCTGTACGCGGCGCTGAGTCAAACCAACAAAGCGATCGCACGCTTGTCCGAGCCGGAGATTCTGCTCGATCAGATCTGCCGCACAGCCGTTCAGTACGGCCCGTTCGAGATGGCGGCGATCATGATGATCGATGCGCAATCGCTAGTGGTAAAACCTGTCGCGGTGGCAGGCAAGCATGAGGCCTACATTCGCAGCGCGCGCGTCTCGATCGACGAGTCGATCCCGGAAGGGCGCGGACTGATCGGGTCCGCGCTGCGCACCAACCAGCGCATGGTGTGCAACGACATCTCGCAGGATCCGCGCGTCGAGATCTGGCGCGAAAAGCTGCTGGAAAACGGCATTCAGGCCAGCGCTACGTTCCCGCTGATGCGCGGCGGAACGGTAGTCGGCGGCCTGCTGTTGTGCGCGTCCGAGGTAGGCTTCTTCGATCGCGAGCTGGTGGAGCTGCTGCTGGAGATGGCCACGAGCATTTCGTTCGCGCTGGATGCGACCGACCGCGAGCGCCAGCGCCGCCAAGCCGAAGAGCGCCTCGCGTTTCTGGCGCAGTACGACGTGTTGACCGGTCTGCCGAATCGGAAGGTTTTGCGCGATCGCCTGTCGCACGCGATCGCCCGCGCCCGCCGCAACAACACGATGGTGGGCGTAATGTTCTTCGATCTGGATCGCTTCAAGCAGATCAACGATACCCTCGGCCACAGCGCAGGCGATCGCGTGCTGCAGACTATCGCATCGCGCCTGCGCGAGCAGCTGCGCGAAGTCGATACGATCTCGCGTCTGGGCGGCGATGAGTTCACGCTGATCGTCGAAGGCGTCGAAGATGCAGCGCAACTGGTACCGGTCGCGGAGAAAATTCGCACGACGGTGACCACTCCGGTGAAAATCGACGGACGCGAAATCTTCGTCAGCACCAGCATCGGCGTGACGATCTATCCGCGCGATGGCGATGACGTCGAAGAGCTGATCAAGAAAGCCGACATCGCCATGTACCGCGCCAAACACGAAGGGCGCAATAACTATCAGTTCTACGCACCGGAGATGGGAGCGCAGACGCACGAGCATCTCTATCTGCAGGCCGAGCTGCGTCATGCGATGGAGCGCAACGAGTTCGAGCTGTACTTTCAGCCGACTGTGGAAGTCAACAGCGGACAAATCGTCGGCGTGGAAGCGCTACTGCGCTGGAACAGTCAGGCCGGCCTGATCATGCCGTCGGACTTTATTCCGATCGCGGAGGAGACCGGCCTCATCATCGAGATCGGCGAGTGGGTGCTGCGTACTGCATGCGCTCAGGCCGCGAGTTGGCTGGCCAAAGGCCTGCTGCCGCTGCAACTGACGGTGAATCTGTCTGCTCGGCAATTTTCGCAGCGCAGTTTGCTGGAAACCATCAGCACCGCGCTGCGCGAATCCGGTCTGCCGCCGGGAAGCCTGGAGCTGGAGATCACCGAGAGTACCCTGATGCATCAGGGCGAAAGCGTGATCGACATGCTGATGCGGCTGAACGAGCTCGGCGTGCGGATCGCGATCGATGATTTCGGTACCGGCTATTCCAGTCTGGCGTATCTGAAACGCTTCCCCGTGCAGGACATCAAGGTCGATCAATCCTTCATCCGCGACATCACCAGCGATGCGGATGATGCAGCGATCGTGAAGGCCGTCATCGCCATGGCGCACAGCCTGGATATCCGCGTGATCGCGGAGGGCGTCGAGACGCAAGCGCAGCTCGCGTTCCTCAAACAGCTCAAGTGCGATGTGTTCCAGGGCTACCTCTTCAGCCGTCCGCGCTCCGCCGAGCACTTCGAAGAGCTGCTCAACGACTTCAAGACGCGCGGCCGCGTAAGTTAGCCGTGTAAGCGGCCGCTCTCGCGAGACGTCTTCACTGTCGACGCGAGACTATCGACGAACAGGCGTCTCATAGCGGTGTCGCAAGCCAACCCGAGAGAATTCCGATCGTCGCGGCCGTCAGAATGACCCACACCGTTTCCAGCTTGGTAATGCTCAGCACCAGTGTGCTTACAGCAGCCAGCGCGATCAACCAGTAGCTGCCGAGCGTCAGCATCGCGATCGGCAACGTCGCCACCAGAATCAGCGCAGCGCTCGCCGCAACCACGGCGTCGACCACCGCTCGCGCTCGCGGATGTTCGGTCGTTCGTGCCAAGGAGTGCGCCAGTGGTATGGCGAGCAGCGCAGGTGTGATCAGCGCCAGCCAGCCGACGACCGCGCCGGCCAGTCCAGCCACGAAATAACCGACGCTTATGACGTAACCACCGGCCGGTCCGGGCGCGGTGCGCGCCAAAGCGATCGCGGCGTTCAATTGCGTATCGGTAAGCGCGTGATGCTTGGCTACGAGCTCGTACTGCACAATCGGTACCGAAGCGATGCCGCTGAACGAGGTGACGGTCGCTTTCAGCAAAAGCAGATAAAGCAGGCCGAGGCTCATGGGTTGTGCCGTTGCGGCGCCAGCAATCCCACCACTGCGGCGAACGCAATGGTCTCAAGTGGGCTGAACGACGCATAAAAACTCAGAAACAGCGATGCGGCAACCAGCGCGACAGTGCGCAACCGCCGCCGACGCAGCGAGGGCCGCAGCAGTATCCAGGCGCTCGACAACATGATGCCGACGGTCGCGGCGAGTGCTGCGTGCACGGCGCTCAATACGATAGGGTTACTCGGCGCGGCGTCGTAGAACCCGGTCAGCACGATTAACAGCGCGGCGCCGGGAACCGACGCAAGCAGCAGCGCAAGCAGCGCGCCGCGGACGCCCATCATCCGCCAGCCCACGGCAGTACAAAACGCCAATAGATTCGTCCCCGGCGTGATGCGTGACACCGCATAGCAGGTGCCGAAGTCGCGCTCGCTCAGCCAGTGGCGATTGCCGACCAACTCGCGCTGAAGCGATGCCGTGGTCGCGTCGCCGCCGCCGAAAGTCAGCGTGCCGTTGCGCAAAAACACCGATGCGAGCTTGCCGATCGAGAGTTTCGTTTTGCTGGCTTCGGAGTCTTCCATGGGTCAGTGTGAGCGAGCTTGCGGTCAGTGTTCGAGAGACTTCGCGCTTGCTTTCGGCGGCAGCACGAAATCGCCCGGGCGG
>JBBRGM010000080.1:0-13188 GCA_038240725.1 Burkholderiales bacterium
AGGGATGACTCTCGTTGAGGCCGTGGAGGAACCACGCATCTCTGTGCAACGCGACGCCAAGTGTTTGCGTTTGGCTGCATGCATATCACTCGAGCCGCTTCCCGACATCTGGCGCCCAATCGAGCTGCGCATTGGCCTTAGCGCAGTGATCGAAGCAGCCGATGAAAGCTTGTCGTACTGGGCGCTCAGTCATCGATCTACGACGCCGGATTTCCATCATTCGGGTGGGTTTTCGCTGGCACTATGATTTACCAAACGTTCCGCGGCTCCGACTCCGTGTCATTGTTGCTGCGCGCATCCGATGCTTGCATCATTCCAGCAAGCTGATTTCATAGCCGCTCTCGACCTTACGCCATGCCCCTTTTGCACCGCAGGCCTTACAGAACCAACTGCCATCACTGTCCAGGTAACAGTATCGGTCGTCGGCTTCGTGGAAGGGGCAAAAAATGAGCAGCGCTGTACCAGCCTCGACGCGGCCTTCTCCTGAGTGTGTTTTTTGAGCCACTGCATCCCTCGATCAGCCATACGCTTCGCTTGAAGTGGTAAGCAACTTTGTCGGATGGCAACTAACCGCCACGCTCGATCTCGCCCTATCAATGACTTGTTGGTAACCGGCAGTGCCTGCCACGGTCAGATTGCGTTCTTCACGCCGGCGGTCTGCTAGTAATGGCGCCTGTCCGTCGATCTCTGCAATAGATGCATATCCGCGCGGCGGATGTGCCGCCATGTCGCGTCCGTACGAATCGATGGAAACGCATCTCCGCCTCGAATCGCGCTTGATTGCAGTAGTTGCAAAACGCGGTCTTGTGCCGCGCAGTGTCGATGAGGTCACTCATTGGACGAGACCCATGGCTGGGGTAACGGCCGGTTCCACACACTCACTCTTGCGCCATCGTTCAGCAATCACATTGTTCATCGACACGAGCAAACGGGTGATGAGAGTTGTCGCTAGGGCAAGCGTGCCCCTCGCTCGAGAAAATCGATTGCTTGCACTTTTGCGCGCTCTGTAATTACGTAATCCGATAGCGACGCACCTACCCAGGGCACCAAGAAAATCTTCCGGAACGTCCGCGCCGGCCCCTGCGCGTCTGACTGCACTGAGAACTCGACGGTCACCTCCGCGCTTTCTGCGAAACGCTGAATTCGCACGACCGCAAACGTACCCTCCATAGTATCGCGGTGACTCGCTCTGCCGTCTCGCACTCTGTGCCGCATGGCTGGTAGTCCACGCCTGCACATGCCGTCTCTCCTCATCTCCGCCGGTGCGGAGGCAAGCGAGAATCAATTCATAAGGTGCCCAACGGCGCGAGGGCTACCGGGGTAGGTAAGGTCTCTTTCGAATCCTTGAGCAGGGCACACGATCTGCGGGATTGCGTGAAAGACTTCAACCACCACGCCGGTGGGCAAGGGGAACTCTACAGGGCGTCAGTGACGCAACCAAAAAGCGTATCCACATTGTCAGTTCAGCCCGCCTCGATACGCACAATGCATATCGCATAGCCACAACTCCATGCGTTGATCTGCGGCGAATTGCGCGACATGCGCGGTAAAAAAGGCTGATCGAAAGCGTCGTCTACCTAACACACCGAACCGCGGCGTCCCGTTCTCGTGTCCACTAAGCGGCCATGCGCTCACGAGTGGTTCGCGGCCGGTCGTTAGAGGTCTAGCGTTGAAGACTGCGACGGCGCGTCCGTTTCCGCCAAGGGTTTGCACGAACGTAGACACGGACGCAGGCGGCGGTTGAAGGCATTTAGACCGAACTCAACCGAAGGTTCAGGACCGGCGTCAGGTGCGGGGAGGAGTCGCGTCTTTTTCGGGGACTGGACCGGTGTCTTTCTAGAATCGGCCCGGCCCTGAGTGACTTCCGCGTAGTCGCCCCTCTGCGCGTTACGCGTCCTGCAAATCGGCCAGGAAACCATCCGCCGCGTCGTACTACGACCACTTTCTTGGTTGGGTATCGGGATGCCGATTCAGAAGCGCTTTTCGCTGCCGCAAACTTTTGGAGAGACCCAGCGGACGGATAGCGCGAGCCAGCGTATGGCTCAGAAGATCGAACTCAACGGCGTTTGACGACGGATATCGTTAGTGGATGTGCGCCGGAGTGCTGACAGGCGCGAAATGCAATCGCTATGGCTTGCTGCCATGCGTCCTGATGACTTGCCGCCTGAACCGGGACATCTTTGAGCAACTGGTCTACGTCGGTGTCCAGGACGGAAATCAAATAATCCTGTTTCGCGGTCTGGGGCATCGCGCAACTGTGCGCGCCCGACGGGTTCCCGCGACTACTGTCAGGCCTTTGTGCCGGATAGCTGTAAAGCCGAACGGCTAAGCGCGCGTCAAGGCAGCCGGAGTCGGTCTCGGCAACGGGCGCAAGCCCCGAGCACGAGTCGAGGAAAGGTTTCGCCGCAATGGTCGCACTCGCCGGGGTCACCGCGCGGAATCCTGGCGGCGTTGCGATATGCGAGGGAAAGAAGCGCTTGCGTTTCAACTGCAGCGTGCTCGGTGGTGAGATCAATATCGTCGGCCAACAGTCACTCCTGTTCGGGCTGGTAGGTAGAGTAGAAAGCTAATTCACAGATGCAACTACTACGCCCGCTCGGCAATTTTTTCGCGTCGGTTCACTGGATAGCTGCGGGAACCCGGTCCGGTTCAGATATCGCAAGTGATTCGCGTGGACACCTTGCGGTGAGTCCGAATGCTTATGTTGGCGGCGCCGAATCGACCGCCGTTTAGTGGGTCGCATTGCGATGGTTCCCGGTTTCCGCTGTTACGCAAACTGGCTGAGCGCGACTACGTGGTTTGATGGGAATCAACGCTCCGGCGGGCAGACGGCATAATGCGCGTCACCCCGAACTTACAAACGCCACGCCAAATAGATGAAATTCGGCCTCGATCGTCTGCTGGAAGACCGCGCGCTGCGCAAGCCACTCGCTGGCCGGCGCGTGGCGTTGCTCGCACATCCCGCGTCGGTGACGCAGGACCTGACTCATTCACTCGATGCGCTTGCCGCGATGCCTGAAGTAAATCTGGTCGCCGCATTCGGCCCGCAGCACGGCTTGCGCGGTGACAAGCAGGACAACATGGTCGAATCGCCGGAGTTTCGCGATCCGGTGCACGGCATTCCGGTGTTCAGTCTCTACGGCGAAGTGCGTCGGCCCACCGCAGCGATGATGGACACTTTCGACGTGCTGCTGGTCGATCTGCAGGATCTGGGCTGCCGGATCTATACGTTCATCACCACGCTGCGTTACGTACTCGAAGAAGCGGCGAGGGCGGGCAAGTCGGTGTGGGTGCTCGATCGTCCCAATCCCGCCGGCCGACCCGTCGAAGGTTTGCGTCTGCACGCCGGCTGGGAAAGTTTCGTCGGCGCCGGCACGCTGCCGATGCGGCACGGACTCACAATGGGTGAGCTCGGGCGCTGGTTCATTGCGACGCTCGGCTTGAATCTCGACTATAGCGTCATCGAAATGGACGGCTGGCGGCCAGCGCAGGCGCCCGGCTTCGGCTGGCCGCTGGGCGAGCGGGAATGGATCAATCCGAGCCCTAATGCGCCGAATCTTTCCATGGCGCGCTGTTACGCCGGGTCGGTGATGCTCGAAGGCACGACGTTGTCCGAAGGCCGTGGCACGACGCGTCCGCTCGAATTGTTCGGAGCGCCGGACCTCGCCGCCCACGACCTCATTGCACAAATGCAATCGCTCGCGCCGCAGTGGCTGCGCGGCTGCCGTCTGCGTCCGTGCTGGTTCGAACCGACGTTCCACAAGCATGCCGGAAAATTGTGCGAAGGCGTGCAGATCCACGTCGAGGACGGCGCGTACGATCACGACGCGTTCATGCCGTGGCGCTTGCACTCGCTCGCGTTCAAAGTGCTCAGAACTTTGCGGCCCGACTACGACTTGTGGCGTGACTTCCCCTATGAGTACGAGCGCGGCCGGCTTGCGATCGACTTGATCAACGGCAGCGAGTTGTTGCGCCGGTGGGTGGATGATTCCAACGCCAAGCCGGCGGACCTGGACGCGATCGCGCAGCCTGACGAAGCCTCGTGGCGCAACGAGCGCGAGGCCGTGTTGTTGTATCGCTGACGCCCCCGCCGCGTGCGCAATTAGAAGAAACACTGGCCGCACGCAAAATGGTCTGCATCGTAATTCCCTTGCGATCGTTTTGCCTCAGGAGGTGATCGCGCGACTCGCCTAAGCGACGGCACACGTGCGCAGTCGCAGCAGTTGGGAATCGTACATCGTTCCTTCGACGCAGAATCCCCCGGAAAAATGGCAGTCGCTCGCCGCGATCGACCACTATTGCAGCGCACTACGCGAGCTCGCCAAATAACGCTTTCGAACCCGCGAGCTATCGCACCGAATTCCGCATTGCCGACTTGCCGTAAGCGATCCGTATGCTCCCGAGGCGTACATTGGACGCAAGGCGAGCACGCCGGACCTCCGCGTTCCAATTCCATCGCCATCTACGCTTAGCCCGTCGTGATCGAGCGCATAAGCTTAGAACGCCGAGTTCCTTCCGTCGTGTGCCGACGCTCCGTACCATTAGCAGGGCTTTCACTGGAGACCACGCCATGAGAAGAATTCAGTTGAAACTGTCCGTCAAGCTCGCACTTGCCGCAGCATTGATTGCCGCTTTCCCCGCCGCGCAATTGACCGCCGAAACCTGCCTGTCGCCGTACATCAAATCGCTGCAGACGCCGGAAAAAATCATGTATCTGTGGGCGCTGCCCGGCACGCCGGGGCAGGGGGAAGATTTTCTTGCCGTAATCGATGTCGATCTCGCATCGGCAACCTACGGAAAAATTTTGAAGCGCGTGAACGTCGGCTCGAACGGCAACGAAGCGCATCACATGGGCTTTACCGACGATCGCACGAAGATCTGGGCGGCGTCGCTCAACTCGAATCGCTTTTTCATCTTCGATGTCGGCACCGATCCAAGCAATCCCAAGCTGATACATGTGATCGAAGACGTGGAGAAAACAACCGGCTTAACCGGCCCGCATACCCCGTACGCGATACCCGGCCGCATTCTCGTCAGCATGGCCTCGGGTGCAAACGGAACCGGCGCCGGCGGCGTTGCCGAATTTACCAACGACGGCAAATTCATCGCCAGCTACGCGACACCCGACCATCCGTACGAAACGGTGATCAAGCCGGAATTCAACCGCATGATCACGTCGAGCTGGGTCTCGCAGAAAACCTTCGAGAGCACGCCCGACAAATGGGATCCGAAAGATTTCTCCAGCACGATGCAGGTGTGGGATTTGAAGAGCCGCAAGATCGTGCAAGAGCTGCATGGCGATCCGATTGCGCTCGCCGCACGATGGGCGCTGAAACCCGGTGCCAGGTACGGTTACAACATCAGTGCAGGCGGCAACTCGATCTGGTATTTCAAGCTGCAGGACGACGGCACGTTCGCTTATCGCAAAGCAGCCGATGTGGGCCGCGGCTGCCAGCCGGCCGATCTGCGGCAATCGCCGGACGACAAGTATCTTTACGTGAGCTGCTTCGCGGGCCGCGAGATCCAGGCGTGGGACATCACCGACCCGGAAAACATCAAGCTGTTCGACACCGTGCAGGGCGTGGTGCAACCAAACATGATGCACGTCACCTTCGATGGCCGCCGACTGTACTTCACCAACTCGGCGATCAGCACGATCGATTATTCGTCGCGCTA
The DNA here is from genome assembly GCA_038240725.1 of Burkholderiales bacterium. GTDB lineage: Bacteria > Pseudomonadota > Gammaproteobacteria > Burkholderiales > SHXO01 > SHXO01. The sequence continues at coordinate 5,677 of JBBRGM010000080.1, forward strand.
TTCGCTGCAGCTAGTGCAGATCGGTCCCGACGGGCGCATGAAGCTCGATCCGGGATTTGCTATCGATTTCTCCAAAGCGCCGAACGGTCCTACGCGCCCGCACGACATGCTGCTGAACTGAGGAGACGACGATGAGCAGACCTATCTCGTTGCTCGCAGCGCTCGTGGTACTCCTGGGTTTAGCGTTCAGTCCTGCGGCCCGCGCAGCCGCCGATTCCGATCGCGCGATCTCCGGCAACCCCAGCTTGTCGGTGATCGGTCGCGCGCCGCCGTTCACCTTGCGCGATACCTCGGGAAAAGCGGCGAGCCTGTCGGATTACCGCGGACAAGTCGTGCTGCTCGCATTCGTGTTCACGACCTGCCCAGGTGTATGTCCGCTCATCTCCAAGCAGATGGAGGCCCTGCAGAACGGACTCAAGTCCGATGGCTCATTCGGCGCAAAAGCGAGCCTAATATCCGTTACTGTCGATCCGCAAACGGACACAGCGCCGGTGCTCGCGAAGTACGCGAAGACGTATGGCGCCGATCCGGCCGGCTGGCGTTTTCTGCGCGAGTCTGCGGCGAAAACGAAACCGGTGCTGAAAGCATACGACGAGTGGACCAAGCTGCTGCCGAAGGGTGACATCGATCATCCGGCGCGCGTGTACTTGATCGATCAGCAAGGCAACATTCGCGAGATCTACAGCTTGACGTTCTTCAACGAGAAGCAGGCATTGATCGACATCAAAGCGCTACTCGGCGATGGCGCGACGTCAGAGCGCACGACGACGCAGTAAACGTTCGGCAGCACGCTTCTCGGAATCGACGCGTCTTGTTCAAGGCGCGTCGACTTGCGCCACCTCTGCGATTTTTCTGTGGACCGATGTGTTCTTCGTGCCAGTCTCGCAACGGGGCTGAGGTTCGCGGCCGGACCTGACGCACGCAACGAGGTAACGCGAGTATCGGTTTGCACCCCTTCAAATATCCGCGCCGCGGTCAGCGCCGCGCATCACAGGTATGCGCGGCGTCGCATTTGGCAGACTCTTTTCCTGCCGTTTTCGTCGTTCGGCAGTTGTGATAGCCCCATGAAAGGGATAGGCTCCGAGTGCGGCTTTGTCATCGGTTTTTCGCAAAACATTGCTGCAAACGTGTCTGCGCCGTCGCCGTTCCACTACAGATGCTCGCGAAGTTCTGTTCGCAAAATGCATGCAGGTTCGCATCGAATGGGATGGTCAGAATTCGCGAACACGGGCGTTTCCTTGCCACGTCGGCCTACGCGCATTGCATTGCGACGAACGTAATGCGAGCGCCGATTCTCGCGCCGCTGGGTGCCGTCTGGTCATTTGACGCGCCCTGATCGACTCGCTGCCATTTCTTGGATTGGGACGATGGCTAACGACGGCTTCACTACCGCTCGAAAACCGCTGACCGGGCCGCACAGCGGTCCGCTCCGGCCTAGCGGCGTCAACGGCGATAAGGCATGCAACTCGTCGGCAGCCAACGACCACCAACGCGATCTTGCAGCCGAGCAGATCCGATTTCTCTATCGGCAGCTACCGCCTGCGATGTTCACGACCACCGTCATCGGCGCGTTGATGGTGCACGTGTTGTGGTCGAATGTAGACAGACGGTGGCTGGTCCTCTGGCTCACTGCATTTACCGTCGTAACCCTGGGCCGCCTCGCGGTGATGCGCAGCTACCTGCGCGCGAATCCCCAGCCTGCCGAAGCGCGCCGCTGGGGCCACCTCTTCATCATCGGCGTTGCGCTGTCGGGTGCGATTTGGGGCGTCGCCGGCATTTTTCCGTTCAAAGAGCCCAATCTCATCCACGCGATGTTCATGGCTTTCGTGCTCGCCGGTCTGTCTTCTGGTGCACTGTCGACGCTGTCGTCGTATCGCGGAGCATACATCGCATTCCTGTTGCCCGCGGTGTTGCCGTTTACCGTGCGCGTCATGCTTCAGCAGGGCGAGGTGTTCGTCGCGTTGAGCGCCATGCTCATGTTGTTCCTGGTGATGATGTCGATCATCTCGCTGCGCTACTCGGCATCGTTCGCGCAATCGCTCCGGCTGCGTTTCGACAACCTCGGTCTGCTCGACAATCTGGTCGCGGCGAGCGAACGGCAGCAACTGGTGAACGAGGCGCTGGCCGCAGAAATGCGCGAGCGGCGGCAGACGGAACAGGCGCTGCAGGCCGGCAACGAGGTATATCGCACGCTCGTCGACACCACCGGCACCGGCTATTGCATCATCGACGCCAAGGGCCGCGTGCTCGATTCCAATTCGGTCTATATTCGGCTGACCGGGCACCGCACGCTCGCCGAGATTGTTGGCCGATCCGTGATCGACTGGACCGCCCCGCACGATATCGAACGCAATGTCAGAGAGCTGGAGCGGTGCCTCGCTGCGGGCTACGTTCGCAACCTCGAAGTCGACTACGTCGACCTGGTCGGAAAGATCACGCCGATCGAGATCAACGCCACGGTAGTAATTGCAGGTGGGGCGCCGCGATTCTTGTGCCTCACGCGCGACATCAGCGCTCGCAGGAAAACCGAACGCGCGCTGCGTCACGCTTATGATCTGCTTGAGCGCAAGGTAACCGAACGCACAGCGCAACTGGCGCAAACCAACCAGATTCTACGCACCGAAAAAGAACGGTTTCGCGTCACCCTGGCAAGCATCGGCGATGCGGTGATTACCACCGATGCGATGGCGCAAATCGCCTACCTCAACGCCGTCGCCGAGCAACTGACCGGCTGGAACAATCTGGAGTCGAGCGGTCGGCCGATCACCGAAGTGTTTCGCATCCTGGATGAAGCCACTCGCGAGACCTCTGAGGATCCCATCCGCCGTTGTCTGCAAGGCAATGCAAGCATCGCGCTCGGCACGCACAGCGTATTGATCTGCCGCGACGGACGCGAGCTTAACGTCGACGCGTCGGTTGCGCCGATTCGCGATAACGACGGCGCGACGATCGGCACCGTCCTCATCTTTCGCGACGTCACCACGCAGCGCAAGCTCGCGCAGCAGTTGTCGCATCAGGCCACGCACGACACGCTCACCGGCCTGGTCAATCGGCATGAATTCGAGCACCGCCTTACGCATCTGCTGGCATCGGCGACACCACACGGGCCTCACGCGCTGCTGTATCTCGATCTCGATCAGTTCAAAGTCGTCAACGATACGTGCGGCCACGTCGCAGGCGATGAGCTGCTGCGCCAGGTCTCCGCGCTGCTGCGAACCAAATTGCGCGCGCGTGACACGCTCGCGCGTCTGGGCGGCGACGAGTTCGGCGTGCTGCTCGAGCATTGCTCTCCGGGGGAGGCAAAGCGCGTGGCGAACACGCTGCGCGAGTCGCTGCAGGGATTTCGCTTCGGCTGGCTGGACAAGAGCTTCACGATCGGCGTGAGTATCGGCCTGGTGTCGTTGCGGCAAAGCGGGGAGACGCTGTCCACCGTGTTGAGCGCCGCGGACAGCTCGTGTTATGCCGCCAAGGAAAAAGGCCGCAATCGCGTACACGTTTATCAAGCCGACGATACGATGCTGGCGCAACGCGATGGCGAAATGCGCTGGATGCCGCGCATTCAGCAAGCGCTGGCCGATAATCGTTTCCGGTTGTACTACCAGCCGATCGTTGCTATCGCGCCGAGCCGCAGCGAAGAGCGGCATGGAGAAATCCTGCTGCGGATGCTGGACGAAGAAGGCCACATCGTTCTGCCCGGGGCTTTTTTGCCGGCGGCCGAGCGCTACGGCCTTATGCTCGCAATCGACCAGTGGGTGGTCAGCAAGAGTCTCGCTACGCTGTCGGCGTGGGACAGCGGGCCAAACAACTTCGCCATCAACGTGTCGGGACAATCGCTGGGATCCGCGGATTTTCTCGAGTTCGTGACGGATCGCATCACGCAGACCAGAATCGATCCGCGCAAACTGTGTTTCGAGATCACCGAAACCAGCGCGGTATCGGAGCTCACGCACTGCCTGCGCTTCATCGATGTGTTGAAAGCACTCGGCTGCCGTTTCTCGTTGGACGATTTCGGCACCGGCATATCGTCGTTCAGCTACTTGAAGACGCTGCCGGTCGATTACTTGAAAATCGACGGCGGCTTCATCAACAATCTCGCGAGCGATCGCATCGACCGCGAGATGGTCGAGGCCGTGCATCGCATCGGCCACACGATGGGCCTCGAAACCATCGCCGAATGCGTCCACAACGATGCAATCCTGCAACTGCTCGCGACGATGGGCGTCGACTACGCGCAAGGTTATGCGTCCGGCGAGCCGCGGCCGCTGAAGCAATTCCAGAAATCGTACAGCCGCGCCGAGCGCGCGGCCGTCTAAGCCGCAGTAATCCTCAAGCGCTTTGCCGCAGCAGGATCCCGCGCGGGTCGATGTACCGGCGCAACAGATCCAGTTCTTCCGCAGTCGGCTGCGGCGTGATCGGCACTGAAGACAAATCGCCGAGGTCGAATCCCGTCGCTTCCTGTAACGCCGTCGCGGTCACGTCAGGATTGATCGAGCGCACCTTCATGCGACCGCCGGCGTCGAAATCGAAGATGCACTTCGGCGTGATGACCAGCTCGGGTCCGCCATGATGCAGCCCCAGTGCACGCCGGCCTTCGCGACCGCCGGGGTAGCCGACGCCGGAAACATAATCGACCTTCGCGACGAAATTCTTCCGATCGTGGTGCGGCATCATCACGTACTCGCGCCCGAACAACGTCATGTGCTCGGGCTGCAGAATCGGCCCGACCAGGCGGACTTTCGGCTGGCGCCAGTCGCCGATGCACACGCTGTTGATGCTGCCGGTTACGTCGACTTGGGCGGCGGAGCAAAAACCAAAATCGATGTCGCCGCGTTTCATAGCCCATGAAGTCGGGTACGCGATCATGCGCGCGTCGCACTCGAGATCGCGCAGCGCGACGACGAATTCGGAATCCGGCAGCGCTTCCAATCCCGAGAGGTCCGGATTGTGGCTCCAACCGGCGAGCAGCAACGTCAGCCCCGGTGCGTGCGTCTTGCGCGCGAGCTCCATTGCTGCGATCGGGATCGCGGTCCCATACAGTGCAGCCGGTCCGCCGGTAACGAGGCCTGTGTAGCCGACCTCGTCATCGGTAAACGTGTGCGCGAGAGCAACGGAGAGAATTTCCGGTAAGGTCGGCGGGGCGCTCATGACAGGGCATCCACTTCACGCAGTTGAACGAGTTGCTTGAGACCGATCAGCTCGAGATAAGCGTGATGATCGGCCGGCGTGTGTACATAGCGGTCGAGGTAGCGCGCGAAACTCGCGGGATCGCTAGACGCCTCGACGTATTCGCGGAAATGATTGTCGTCCGCGTGGTACTGCCCGAGCATCGAATTCGGATGCGCGCCCCACGGCGCTTCGACTACTGCAGTCGTTCGATAAGATGGAATCTCGGTCAGGTCGGAATGCTGACGGATGGTTTTGTTCGAAACGATTTTCTCGACGGTCACGATCAGGTGATCGCATGAGCGCGCCAGCAGCAGATCCAGCCCCTGCGGCAGCAGGTGGCGCGGCGGAATGAGCACGTTGCCTCGCTCATCGGCGGCCACCGCGTGGATCACCACCACGTCGGGTGCTGCCGGCGGCACGGCGTACAGGCGCTTGCCGGTGAGCGGACAAGCGAACTGCTTGATGTCCGCGTTGTAGGTCAGCACGTCGGTGCCGCCGAGATAATCGCACGGCCAGAACGACAAGTTGTCCTGGCTTGCGCGAAAGCGATCGAATGCCAGCACCTCGGGATAGTCGACGATCTCCAGCGTTCCGGCCTCGACAGCGCGGCGAAAGTTGCGCGCCAATCCCCATTTCTCGAGCCCGACGTACGATGTTTCGATTCGCTTGACGCAGCCCGCGCCGATCAGCAAATCGGCTTCGTTGCCGTTCACCGTGCCGACGATGGTGAGATTTTTTTTCTTCTGGCGTGCGATCTCGCGCACGAGCGCCATCGGATGCTGATAAACGGCGAAGCCTCCGAGTGTGAGGCGCATGCCATCGCCGATGCTCTTCACGGCATCTTGCATAGACAAAACTTTAGATCGCAATGCAGCCACTGCTATGACCTCTGCGGAGGAGTTGAGACGGGGGCAAGCGCATCACACTTTCAATCGCGACGGCACGGCTTTGCGTTCCTGCTTCGCAGAATCGTACCACTCGCTGACGTTGTCTTTGGTGATGAGCGGCGACGGAAACACGATCTCTTTCGGCGTCTGCTTTTTCTGCAGAAGGCGCACCGCAACTTCAACCGCTTCGATGCCGAACGGCAAATATTCCCACGTCGCCGCGAGCGAGCCGTTTTGAATTGCAGCCAGCGCCTCGACCGTCAATCCGTCGTAGCCCGTAACGAAGATATTCTTCAGGCGTCCGGCTTCCTTCGTCGCTTGAATTGCGCCGAGTGCCATGTCGTCATTGTGGCAATACACCGCATTCAAATCCGGGTTGGATTGCAGCATGTCCTCCATGCCTTTGATCGCCTGCGCGCGCTCGTAATTCGCAACGACGTGGCCGACGACTTTGATGCCCGGCGCGGCGTCGATGACCACGTGCCAGCCTTTACCGCGCTGTTGGTTGACGACCGAGCCCGGCTTGCCTTCGATCTGGCCGAACTTCCCCTTGCCCCCGAGCCGCTTGACGTAATACTCGCCGGCCGCGCGCGACGTGCCCAGCGTATCCGTCGACAAGTGGCAATCGAACTTCACGTCCTTGGTCAGCGATGAGCTCAGCACGACCACCGGGATGCCGGCTTCGTTGATCTGCTTGACCGCGGGCGCAATCGCCTCGGCGTAATAAGTCGAAATCAGAATGATGTCGACGTTGCGCACGATCAGATCTTCGAGATCGCGCACCTGCTTCGCGGGCTGATCGTTTGCGTCGAATGCGATCGTCTTCATGTTGTATTTCTTCGCAGTGTCGAGCACGCCGGCGCGCTGCTGCTTGACCCACTCAATGGTGGAGAAGGACATCGAGTAACCGATGGTCTTGCCTTCGACACCGGTTTCGCCCCACGCGGTGCGGCTGACGAATGGCACGCTGGCGGACAGCAGCGACGCGGCGCTCACACGCAGCATGTCGCGGCGCGTGAACGAGGATGATGGTGAAGATTTCCGGCTCATGGTTTTCCCTCGCTGTAGTTTTTAGTTGCGCTTCTTGAATTCGCTGATGACCACCGCCACGACGATGATCACGCCTTTGAGCAGCATCTGCGAATACGGCGACACGTCGAGCAGGTTGAGAATGTTGGAGAGAAAACTGAGGATCAACACGCCGAGAATGGTGCCGTGTACGCTGCCGCGGCCGCCGTCGAACGTCGTCCCGCCGATCAACGTTGCGGCGATTGCGTCCAGCTCGAACAAGGTGCCGGCGTTGGGTTCGGCAACCGTCAGACGGCTCGCCATCACGACGCCGGCGAGTGCCGCGAGAAATCCGCTGATCGCGTAGACGGCGATGCGATTCCGCGTGATGTGAATGCCCGACAGCCGCGCAGCTTCTTCGTTGGCGCCGACCGCATACACCTCGCGTCCG
>JBBRGM010000081.1:0-13060 GCA_038240725.1 Burkholderiales bacterium
GACCCTCGAGCTTATCGAATGGCGGCAGACGCTCTCAAGCTGAAGCGCGAAGACATACTCTTCGCCGCGTTCGCCGGCTGGGATGTCGCCGGCGCGAAATGGTTCGGCTATCCGACGTTCTGGGTCAATCGACTAGACAGCCCGATGGAAGAGCTGGGTGCAATTCCAGATGCGTCAGGCCCGGATATGAGTGCGCTCGTTAGGTTTGTGCTGCCTGACTCTCGCAGCAATCGCGAGACGCAATAGCGTAAGGCAATGGATGTGGCCGATTCGCTCAAGCGACCGGACTCGATTCTGACGTGATGGATCCTAGTTTGTGCGCGGCGTCGGCAACTACGATAATGCACTGCCGTCTTGTCAGTGGAGCCAGCTCGATGCCCGCCTATCTGCCGCAGAACCCGCAGTTTGCCGACACGGTCGAGGCGCTGATCCAGGGCATGCCTATCGCCCAATTCTATGGGCTCAAATTTCTGCGAATCGAGCCCGGAGAAACGGAAATACAAATGCCGTTTCGCTCCGAGCTTGCGTTCAGGCCGGGCCTACTCCAGGCGGGACCGATCGGTACGCTGTTGGATTTCGCCGGCGCCACAGCGGCCATGACGTTACTGGCGCCGGGCTGGTCTTCTGCCACGATCGATTACACGGTGAGGCTTCTCGCACCCGCGCAAGGCGATCGCTTCGTCGGCCACGGCTCGGTGATTGCACCCGGCAAGTCTATCGTCGTAGCTCAAGCAAAAGTATTCGCGGTGGCCGGCGAGGAGAAAACCCTTTGTGCTGTCGGCCATGTCACGGTTAGAAACTTCGAACCGCGTTGACTGATCGTGCGAGTGGAACGTATTGCATTCGCACGAGCACGGTGTCGACCCAAGCGGCATAGCCACGCGCCGCGTCTGCACGTACGATAAGCAATAGATTGCAGCAGACTCGTTTTTCGAACCGATCGCTCGCGAGGACTTCCGATGGCCACATCCGCACTTCCCACGTTCTACATCACGCACGGCGGCGGGCCGTGGCTCTGGATGAACGGTCCGATGCGCGAGACGCATCGAAATCTCGAGGCAGGTCTACAGCAACTGCCGCAGCTCGCTGGCACGACACCGAAGGCCGTGCTGATGGTATCGGCGCATTGGGAGGAACCCGAGTTCACGGTCATGAGCCACCCGAATCCGCCGATGCTCTATGACTACAGCAACTTTCCCGCGGAGACGTATCAGGTGCAGTACCCGGCACCGGGCGCGCCGGAGCACGCCGTGCGGGTGCGTGACCTGCTGCAGTCCGCCGGCATCGCTGCACGACTCGATCCGAAGCGCGGCTTCGACCACGGCACGTTCGTACCGATGGCTGTGATGTACCCCGAGGCGCGCCTTCCGGTGTTCCAGCTGTCTCTCAAACGCGGTCTCAGCTCGCAGGACCATCTCGCAGCCGGGCGCGCGCTGGAGTCGCTTCGAAACGAAGGCGTGCTCATCATCGGCAGCGGGTCGAGCTATCACAATTTGAGAGCGCTCGGCCCCGAGGGCAGGATCCCATCCGCTGCGTTCGACGGCTGGCTGCAGCAGACGCTCGAACGCACGCCCGTCGATGAGCGCGCGAGCGCGCTGGCGTCCTGGGAAGCGGCGCCATCTGCGCGCCAGGCGCATCCGCGCGAGGAGCATCTGCTGCCGCTGATGGTGGCCGTCGGCGCGGCCGAACGGGATGTCGCCACGCGATTTCACCACGAAGACGCGTTCTTCGGCAGCGGCAGCATATCGAGCTTCATGTTCGGTCACGGCTGACGAAATGCTCAGAAACGGGGGGCAGAGCTATACTTTCCCCTGTCGTCGGCGTAACCTCGCCTGATGGCACGACCACTTCGTCTCGAGTTTGCGGGAGCCTGCTATCACCTGTCCGCGCAGGGCGATCAGCAGCAGCCGATATTCGAAGATCAGGACGACTACCTCGTCTTTCTCGATTTGTTGGCAAAGGAAGTGCGCCAACAAGGCTGGGTGCTCTATGCGTTCTGCCTGCTGGAGAATCAGTACCACTTGCTGCTCGAGACGCCCGAGCCGAATCTAATTAGAGGCATGCGGCGATTAAACGGGGTCTATACGCAAGCCTTCAATCGCCGCCATAGCCGAGCCGGCCGCGTGTTTCAGGGACGATACAAATCGATTCTAATCGACCCGGGCAGTCATCTGCTGGAGCTTTCCCGATATGTCGTGCTCAATCCGGTGCGCACCAGAACGGTCGCCTCGGTAAAGCAGTGGCCCTGGAGTAGCTATCTTCCCACACTCGGCAAGATGCCTTGTCCGGATTGGATCGCCGCGGAAAAGCTGTTGAAATTTTTCCACCGATCCTTGCCGCAGGCGCGCACAGCGTACGAGCGTTTCGTGGCCGATGGTTTGAAGCAGCCTTCGCCATGGCACGACCTCAAAGGTCAGATGTATCTGGGGTCGGAGACGTTCCACTCGCAGGTACGCAAACGGCTCGCGGGCAAGCAGGTCCGCGGCAGCGCGCCTCGATCGCCTGAACCTGACCGGCCCAGCGCACAGGCAGTGGTGCGCGCAGTAGCAAAAGCCCACGACTTGAAAACCGGCGCCGTACTCGATCGCACGTCCGGCAAGGCCTTCCAGCAAGCGGTATATCTTCTGCGCCGACGCAGCAATTTGAGCTTGAACGAAGTCGCAGATCTGGCCGGCGTTTCGATCGGTAGAGTTTCCCAAATTCAATCGAAACTCGAATCGGAAGAGCGGGATCCGATATTGGTCAGGCTGCTTGGCGACTTATAGCTTGGCTCTTGCCAAACGTTTCGCCCCGTCGCTATTCAGTACCTACATTAGAACGGCTCTGCATGCCAACGATTCTGTCGCATCCCGCCGTCCCGCTCACAATCGCGCTCGGTCTTGGCCAGCGCGTCATTCCGGTTCGACTTCTGATTGCCGGCGTCATCGCAAGCATCCTCCCGGACCTCGACGTCGTTGGTCTTCACCTTGGAGTCGACTACGCGAGCGCTCTGGGGCATCGGGGATTCAGTCACTCGTTGTTGTTCGCCGCGTTTATCGCACTGGCTGCGGGCGCTTTCGCGTCGGAGCTGCACACTACACGCCGCGTTGCATCTGTCTTTATCTTTGCAAGCGCTGCCTCACACGGGCTGCTGGACATGTTGACCAACGGAGGTCTTGGGGTCGCACTGTGGTGGCCCGCTTCAAATGAACGACTGTTCTTTCCGTGGCAGCCGGTCGAAGTATCGCCACTCAGCCTGCAACGCTTTCTGAGTTCCGCAGGCCTCGCTGTTCTAAAATCGGAGCTCGTTTGGGTCTGGCTGCCGGCGGCAGTTGTCTGTGCCGCGCTTGCTATGCTCAGTCGCAGGCATGAACCGTAGGGCGGATTTAGGGGGGCATGCGAACAGCGGTACGCCGGTATCAACGGCACGTTTATTTGTGGTCAGCTCATCAGTCCATCAAGTTCGGCACTCCCGAGGAGGAAGACGCTATGGAATCAACCGACCGATACGTGCGCGTTGCACCGGACGCATGCCCCCTGTGCGATAGCGTCATGGAACGCGGCAAGGTTGCGGTCAGAACGACGCTCGTCGGACTGTTGGCCGGCTTCTCTCATCAAGCTCTTTTCTTTATTTATGCAGATGCCGATCGGACTTTACTGATTAGCCCGTGGCAAAACACCAAAGCCTACTGGTGTGCAAACTGCAAGACCGTAATCGCGCAATATCTAGGGGCGAAGCAAACAAGAAAGGCAAAATGGTACGAGCGCTTCTATAGTTAGACCGACCTTCGACCGCCCGCCATGTCCTACCAACTCCGCACGGCCATTCTCGACGATCAACCGGAGCTGAGAAATCTCATCGAGCGTTCCGCGCGCCAACTTTGTCCCAGCGCCTACACGTCGCAGCAAATCGAGGGCGCGCTGCGCGGAGCGTTTGGTGTGGACTCGCAACTCATCAAGGATGCGACGTACTTCGTTGCTGAGATCGAAGGCCGGATTGTCGGCTGCGGCGGCTGGAGCCGTCGTCGCACGCTGTTCGGCGGAGACACGCACACCCAGCGTGATGCAGCGGAGCTGGAACCGTTCAAGGACGCAGCAAAGATTCGCGCATTCTTTATCGATCCAGCACATGCTCGACACGGGATCGGCAGGGCGATTCTTCAGCGCTGCGAGCTCGAGGCGATGGCTCGCGGCTTCTCTCGATTCGAACTGATGGCAACGCTGTCCGGCGTCAGTCTGTATCGCTGTCACGGGTACGAGCCGGGCGCGCCGATCCACCATGAGCTGGAAGCCGGCCTCACGATCGAGTTCGTCCCAATGAGCAAAACAGTTGAAGCTTCACTGCGACAGTAGCCACCGTGACCGTACGATGCTAGATTAAAAAGCGGCGATGTCGCACAGATTCGCATTGAGCCGCTCCGTCAGAGCGGCTCCCTCGCAAGCCGAGTATGCGGCCCATGTCGAACAGCCAGGCACCCGAGAAGGAGGCTGCATGTCCGAAGCGCTTCTGACCTATCGTGGCACCGTCTACCCTTGGCACTGCGATCACATCGGCCACATGAACGTGATGTGGTATGTCGGCAAGTTCGACGAAGGTACCCGGCAGTTCTTCAATGCGATCGGACTCACGCCGAGCTTTCTGCGTACGGCCAATCGCGGTATGGCCGCTGTCGATCAACAAGTCTCTCTCTTATGTCCAGGGTCTGCACGCCGGCGACGTCGTCACTGTCCGCACGAAGCTGCTCGAGGTCAAGGAGAAAAGCACGCGGTTCGTTCACGAGATGACAAACGACCAAACCGACCAGGCGGCGGCGCGAACAACGCTCAAGGTGGTTTTTATGGACACGGAAGCGCGGAAGTCTTGCGTGTTGCCGGAGTCGGTCACAACCAAGGCGCTCGCAATGCTGAACGGCGCCGCACACGAGTGAGGACAGAAGCGGTGGCGAATAACGCTTTCATCGAAGGGACGAGCGAGGCAAGTCAGCGCCGTTACCTTCACCCGAAACTTGGCGCGAGATGCGAGCGAGTAATTTTGCTGCCCGCGAGACAACGAGCCACGTGATGCGGATAGAGCTCGATCACTTCATCGTGCCGTCCCACAACAAGGTTGCTTCCGCAAAAATGCTGGCCGAGCTTCTTGGCGTTGCGTGGGCGGAGCAAGGCCTCGGGCCGTTTTCTCCGGTGTTTATCAACGACGGCTTGACGCTCGACTTCATCGATACCGATGAGGACTTTCCGATCTATCATTTCTGCTTTCGCGTTGACCAGCAGGAGTTCGATGCGATTCTTGCACGCATGCAAGCGGCTGGAATCCAGTATCGCAGTGAAGTGCGCGGTCCGGTGGATATGCAGATCGGTGCGCAGTATGGAAACGTTTACTGGAACGAGCCCGATGGTCATCAATGGGAAATGCTGACGGTCAGTTATGCGCGACCGGCAAAGTGATTCGCCGGGACGGGCGCTACGGCTTCCGGATTCGCTTAGGTCGGCGCGCGGCACATTGAGCGTCGCGCCGACGGATCGTAATGATTCAGTACTGCTGAACGAGGAGACGTGTAATGCCGGTCGCAAAGATTCATGTGCTGGAGGGGCAATACGACGAGCCGGGTATGGCCGGTGTATCCAAGGCAATTCAGGACGCGCTGATCAGCGTTCTGAAGATTCCGCCCGATGATTTCTTCCAGATCATTCACGAGCTGCCGCGCAGTCGTTTCCTGCACACGCCATCGTTTCTCGGAATGACGTACTCCGACCGCTTCATATTGCTCGAGCTGACGTTTATTTCCGGACGGCCGAAAGAGACGCGCCTCGCGCTGCTGAAGGATTTGAACGAGCGCGTTGTGGCCGGTGCGGGAATTTCGCCGGACGATCTGGTGATTCTGCTGTACGAAACTGCCGGCGAGAACGCTTCGTTCGGTCGGGGGCTGGCACAGCGTGCGTTCATTTCGCAAGCGACGTGAATGCGTTCGCAGAAACGCTCGATGTGTCGAGCACTAGAAGTCTCGGTCGCGCCTGCATTAGAGAGCGGCCAGGAAGGAAATATTCGAGCATTTTCTCCATGGCGCCCGCTCAAGCCGCACCAATCTTGCGCAGCAGTTCGCATGCGCTCCTCGTCTTTTGTTGTATGTTATTTACCGCACATACCGCCAGATTAAACAAGCGGATACTCACTACGGTGCATCATGGCCAGTGTATTGGGTGAAATGGTTCTGAGCTCTTCTGAGATCTGCATTGAATAATCCGTTGTGTACTCCAGCGAGTGCGCGTCCTCATTGCAGGCGAGACCAATGAAATCTTCATTTCAAAGATCGCTTGCCATCTGGTTCTCGCTTGCCATCGCCATCATGATCGGCGTGGCGGGGGTGATTTATTCTTCCTTTGCGCAAACGATCGCTCTCGATGCATGGGTCGTGCATACGCGAGACATAATCGATCTGCTTGAAGACATTTCGACTGCCGAACGCGATATGCAAATCGGCAGCCGCAGCTATGTGATAACAGGCGACACATCGTTCCTCGACTCGTTCAGCGTCGGCAAAGCCCGAATTGCCCCGCTCATGGAGAAGCTAGCAAAAACGATCCGGGACAATCCAATTCAGTTAACGCGCGCACAACAACTTCAGGCCAGGCTGTTAGAGCGCATCGATAGCACGTTAAGTTTGATCGCTTTGTACAACAAAAGCGGTTTTGATAGAGCGAGAAGTCTCATTGTCACTCGTCACGGTCTGGAGGTTAGTGACGATTTTCGCGAACTTTTGATGGAAATGAAGGCAGAGGAAGAGCGCCTGCTGGTGGAGCGCACCCAGAACGTTACCGATGCTCGCGTTCGAGCCTTAGTCATCGGCGGCATAGGTGCGCTGTTAAGCCTGGTCATAATCGGATTGGTGTTCTGGCTGGTGCGCCGCGAAGGGATGCGCCGCCTTACGGCCGAGGCGGGCCTATCGGGAGCAAATCAGCGTCTATCGTCCAGCCTGCAGCAGGCGGAACGCCTGATACAAGAAAAACGCATGATCGACCGTGTAGCGGGCCTTCTGCATAGTTGCAGCACCCTTGACGCCGCGCGCGAGATCATTGGCAAAGAGGTCCGCCAGGCACTCCCTGATCTGCGCGGGGCTGTGTATCTGTATCGATCATCACGCAACCTGGTGGAGGCAATATCGCATTGGAACGAGCCACACGCATTGATGCACAAAAAATCCTTCTTGCCGGAGGAATGTTGGGCGCTAAAAAGCGGCTCACAGCATCTGATGCGAACGCGCGACGATGTTGCGTGCGGCCACGTTGACACGAATGTCACCGAAGCGACCGTTTGCGTGCCCATGAATATTCATGGGGAATCGATTGGCATCATGCTCGTCGAGGGCAGCAAAAATCAGTTCGATGACGCCCGGCTCGATCTTATTCGCCGTCTGGTCGACCAGATAGGCATGTCGCTCGCGACGCTGCGATTCCAGCAACAACTGCGAGATCAGTCATTTCGAGATCCGCTGACCGGCCTTTTCAATCGACGGTATCTTGAAACGACCATCGAGAAGGATGTGAGCAGGGCGGATCGTCACCACCAAACGATCGGCTTGGTGATGATCGACATCGACCATTTCAAATTGACCAACGATCGGTATGGGCACGATGCCGGCGATATCATTTTGAAGAGTGTCAGCGAGACGTTGCGCAGCCACACTCGTACAGAAGACATCGCGTGCCGGTATGGCGGTGAAGAATTCTTGCTGGTGTTTCCCGGTGCTTCGCTAACTGTCACGTGCGAGCGCGCTGAAACGCTGCGCCAAGCAGTGGAAAAAATAGCCGCGGGCTTGAAGGATGGGACAACGATAACAGGCAATACGATATCACTGGGCGTTGCGGCGTATCCAATGCATGGCAGCAGTTGGCAAGGTGCGGTTCGACTTGCCGACCAGGCGCTGTACCGCGCGAAGGATCAAGGACGAAATCGCGTTGTGGTGGCAGACGCCGTACCCGTTGGGAAAACGCAGTTGCCTGAAATCGAAGAAAGCGGTTCGTAGATTTGCCAAGGCTGGCGAACGCTATCTTCAAGCGCTATGAAGCCGTTCCGTAACCGCGCTGTAGCGAGCGTGTTCGCTGCGTATCCGCCGCAAGTCAGGCGCAAATTAATGACGCTTCGTCGAATCATTTTCGAAACCGCCGCGAGCAACGAAGATGTGGGCGAGCTCGATGAAACGCTCAAATGGGGTGAGCCCGCCTACCTGACTTCGAATACGAAAAGCGGAAGCACGGTGCGCATCGACTGGAAGCGGAAAAATCCAGATCAGTACGCGATGTACTTTAATTGCCAGACGAACCTGATCGAGACATTTCGAGCGGTGTTTGCGGACGACTTGAAGTATGAAGGGAACCGTGCGCTCATCTTCAATGTTTCTGACCCGATCCCGGTTCAAGCAGTGGCGTTTTGTGTTGCCGCATCGCTTACGTACCATCGCGGGAAGCGAGGCAGGGCGAAAACCGATCGTGTCGAGTGAAAGTTAGCGAGTGTCTGAGCAAGGCGCAATGGCGTCGGCGGTCCCGCCGCTCACGCCGCTCTTACGCTGGTCTCGCAATGGCTGCGCGTGGCGATCCGCATTCCGGCTTAACAGCTTCTGGCGTGCGAAGCATGCACGTATCGATGCGAAGGAAGGTGAATGGCAGGCGGCCGATCCGCACGCGCGACGGGAACGATCCGGAAGGCAACGTCATGCAAATTCGAGAAAGCGTGAGCTGATTCGTTCGCCGCGTTTCGAGCAACGTAGGATCCGGCGGTGTTTGTGAATGCCGTTGCGATCAGGCCTTGTTTCTACGTCTAAGCGTACCGGCGGCGATGCCCATTGCGGCCAACATCATTGCAAAGCTGCTCGGTTCGGGTACTGCGACGATCCTAAGGTCAAGACCATAATTCACCGTGCCGGCGTCGAACTCCTGAACCCAGAACGCGTAGCTACCTGCGCCGAGCGGCGCCTGAAACCCGTCGGAACGACTTCTCGGAATGCGCATCGCCGGCAGCAGATCCGTGGCAATGTCTGCGCTGCTGTAATGCGTCCAGCCCAGCAGCCCTGCCGCCGAAAACGCGTTTGCATCAAGCGTTACCTGGTTGCCTGACTCCAGACCGAGGAACGACACAGCACCGCCAATCGTAGTGCCAGGCAACAGCACGAGTTGCGCAAGCGCAAATCCGGTCGGAATCGTGACGGTGAAGTAGTCACGGTCTGTCTCCGTGCCCGTATTGCCGGTCTCGCCAAAAATCTGGTTGGAACCGGCAGCAATGGAAACTGATGTGGGGGCCAGGCCGTCGTTCGAGAGGTCGGGCGAAACGGATTCATCGTAGACGACCGCCGCGTGACTCAACGACGCGCCGCTGAGGATAAAAGCAATTCCAGCGATGCGATAGAGACTCCGTAGAAGCATGGTCTTCTCCTGATTGGCTACTGCGATATTTGCGCTGATTGGACACCGGTTTCCAACCCGCGCCTCGGGCCTGTCCAGGCTACTGCGGTCGAGTCGGAAGTACGCTACGAACGATTTTTGCTGCGATCCTAGCAATTGAGTCGCGGATCGCTTTCGCCCAATCGTCCGTCTGATTAGTCTCTTTCATAAAGACTTCGCGAGTGAGCGTGTGACGCAGCGCTGCTTCGATCATTGCTCCGTTAGAGACAGGCTTCGGTGAACGCGGTTCAATGTATTCATATGTCGTCGTCGCAGTGGCATGAGCGCCGGGCAGCCATCGCCGGGATCGTTGCGGACGTATTACGACTCGTCTTGGCGAGTCGACGTTGGCGAGCGACGCATAGTTTTGGGCACCAAGCTCGGTATTTGTGCAACAAGAACGACCCGCGCATTTTTCCCGATGCGAGCCGCGGCACTGTTTGCGTCATCCGTGAACGCATGACACCTCGCACAGGCGGGCGCGCCTTGGAAAAAGCATATGGCGTGGAAATCCGCAAACCCTGCGGAGCACACGAGCCGGTAGGCACCGCGGTGATCGTCTAACGAGATGCAGGCCGGAATTATCTATAGTTCAAGAGCGGCGGTCGCGTCGTGGCTCGAACCGGACTCGTCGCACGTCAACGATCGTTGCGGACGATATCGACGAAATCCCCCTTCCGCGATTCGTAATCATCAGGGTAGTATTGCCGGACTGATTGCCGCAGCGCTTCAATAAAAGCAAGGTGTGCGAGAAATAGCCGCGCCTGTTCAGTTTGGGTGCGCTCGCTCCTATTAAGAGCAATGTGTGCGCTTGGTCGTTGTGGCAAATCAGGTCCGCGGTGGAGGGGGCGCCGCACTTCTGCAATGCGCAGCGCGTCGTCGATTGTGCGATCGCGCAAGACCGATCAAGGAGACCCGAATGAGACTGCCGGCACCGGTAACGAACGTTTTTGCACACAGAAATCTGGTGGCGATCCTCGCCATTCCAGTGCTATTGCTCGCAATCGCCGTGGATACATTTGCAGCGGACGAGCATCAGATCCTGAACCTCGGTAACTTCGTGCTGGAAGGCGGCATGACGCTGCCGAACGCGAAGCTCTCGTACGTGACGCACGGCACGTTGAATGCGGACAAAAGCAATGCGATTCTCGTTCCCTCGTTCTACGCCGGCGACCATCACGGATATGACTTCCTTATCGGGCCGGGCAAAGCGCTCGACCCGGCGAAATACTTCGTCATCGCCACCGATATGTTCGGCGACGGCTTCTCGTCCTCGCCGAGCAACACGCCCGTGCCGTTCGAAGGCCCGAACTTTCCCGTGATCAACACGCGCGATAACGTCAAAGCGGGTTACCGATTGGCGACCGAGCAGTTCGGCATCAAGCACCTGAAGGCGGTGATTGGATTTTCGATGGGCGCACAGCAGGCATTCCAATGGGCGGTCAGCTACCCGACGTTCATGGATGTGATCGTTCCGTACTGCGGCTCGGCCAAGGAGTACCCGTTCGGCGTCGTCCGATTGGAGGGCTTCAAAAGCGCGATCATGGCCGACGCTGCGTTCGATGACGGCAACTACACGAAGCCGCCGCTGAAAGGATTGAAGGCCGGTGGTCGTCACTGGGCTTCGTGGGGACTCTCATCCGAGTGGTACCGGCGCGAGCTCTACAAACAGCTCGGCCATCAAAACGTCGAAGACCATCTGCATAATTTCTGGGAAGCGTTTTTTGCGTCGAAAGATGCGAACAATCTGATCACCGAAGCCGTCACCTGGCAGAACAACAATATCGGCAATTCGCCCGGTTTCAACGGCGATCACGAAAAGGCGCTCGGCACGATCAAAGCACGAGTGCTGTCGATGCCGTGCCAGACCGACCTGTATTTTCCTGCGCAAGATTCCGAGTATGAGGCGACCTTTATTTCCAACGTAAAACTCGTACCGATCCCTTCGATATGGGGACATCTCGCAGGTTTGGGGATCAACCCGGAGGACAACGATTTTCTGAATAAGACGATCAAAGACTTTCTCAAGTAAGGATGCCGAGCGCGCGGCGAAGCGCGGTTGCACCGTGTCGCCGCGCCCTATCGCCGGCGCTGAAGCTTGAACCCGGTTAGACGGCGACGTCGTTCGCCGTGCCGGCTGCGGTGTCTGGTCACTCCGAATCGCAGAACGCAGACGCGCGAGCGCCGCGCGGGATACCCAGATACGATGGCGACTGGACTGCTCTGTGAGACGCGGAAGGCATGTGAGACATCGAATTGCGCCGCGGCTTCTCACGTCTCGGTCTAACCATCCCGCAATCGATCTTGCCGCGCACGGATGAGGTCATTCGGTTACGCGAATGAAGGAGGTCAGATGAATCCATTGCTGAGCTCGTTGATTACCGAAGGCGAGGCGATCGTCAATGAGTCTGCCGATGCGATTGCGCGGCAAGGTGACACGGCGACCATTCATATCAGGCAGGTGGTCAACTGGCATCACAAGGCCGCTGCTTTTATCAGCGGTGCATCGCCTGCAATGGTGCATCAAATACCGCATTTTTTTCAGACCACGGAAGATATCGCAGTCATTCATGTGGCTGTCTCCACCACGTTGAGCATGCTGAAATCGCTCGCCCAGGGAAATCAGCAAGCAACGGCGCCGAGCACTGCCGGTCACGCGGCGCCGCCGTTAGCGCCCGGTGCCGGCCGCGCGGTGCACGAGAAACCGAAAACATTGGCTGAATTATTCATCGACGTGTTCGTGCCGCGAAATCGCGCTCTTCGATTTGTCCTGGTGTCGGTGCTGGCGATAGCCGCGATAGGTGCACTCATCTGGAGTGGATTGCCTGACGACACGAAGAAGGAAATCTTGAAGCCGGCTTCGAGCGCCGCGCAGAGCAGTCGAGAGGCGACTGACAACACCTCGCCGAGCAGCGTCTCGAAACCGACAGCTCCAAAGTGATCCACAGTCCAGCGATGCCCGGCTATCGGGGTGACCCCAGCCGGCGATAACCGATCCTAGAGCGAAACTAAACGACGCGCGTTTCGTTTGCAGGCAATGCTATCCGTTGCCGAAGATGAAATTCCGTAACGTTCTTCGGCCCGCGTCATCCAGACGCGCCGCCGTCCCCGGCATAAGACGCGCAATCAACTCTACCCTCGCGATATGCGGCCGTGCCGTCGGACGACGCGCGTTCGCCTCGGCGAACGTGACGATCACTCCTGCCGCGCTCATCAGGGTGCGATGGTCGCTTCCTGAAAGTACGCAAAGAAGTTCACCCTGGGAGGCACGTTGGTTGCGTTTGCAGACCCGTCCCGAAAACAAGAGGTCTAATGAATGAAAACTATAATTTTGGCAATAGGTTTCGCACTCGCCGCCACCGCTGCTCATGCAGACACGTGGAAGTGCGGTCGCACCTATCAGGATCATCGTTGCCATGTAATGCATAAGCACGACGGAAAAGTGAAGACCGTTGCGACGCCGAAGGTACCGAAACCTGTGCCGCCCACCGGTACATCTACGCCGCCTCCGGTTGCGACTGCGCCGGCACCCACGCCCGCACCTAAGCCGAGCCCAGCACCGGCTGCACCGCCGCCGGTGGCGACTGCACCGAGCGCAACGCCTGTCGGATGCCAGCGTCCTTATTCAGCCGCGAGTATTTGGAATACG
>JBBRGM010000082.1:0-13029 GCA_038240725.1 Burkholderiales bacterium
AGTACCTTCAGCTCGAGCTTGAGTCGGCGCGATACACCGGGCTCGCCGCGGGTGAACTGGCGCGGAGCGCGGTTCGTGCTGGATTTGAAGTGCAGGTTGCCGAGACCGCCGGTGCCGCCTTTCCCGATTAGCAGTTTTTGTCCGTGCGTCGCCAGATCGCCCACGGCTTCGCCTGTGTCAAGGTCGGTAATCACCGTTCCCACAGGTACGGGCAGCGTGATATCGGCCGCCGACTTGCCATAACAGTCCGATCCACGGCCGCCTTCCCCGTTTTTCGCGCGATGGATTCGCGCGAAGCGGTACTCGACGAGCGTATTGATATTGCGATTCGCTTCGGCGTACACGCTGCCACCGCGGCCGCCGTCGCCGCCGCTCGGTCCGCCTTTCGGGAGAAACCGCTCACGGCGAAATGCGGCTGCGCCGTCGCCACCCTTGCCGGCGTGGACTTCGATGGTCGCTTCGTCGATGAATTTCATGGGGTACCGTGGTGGATAGGCGAGGGCAGGCGGGGAGTTTGGCTACCTGCAGGTGCTGGTCGTGCGCCCGGATCGACTCTACGCGTTTGCTCGCTACTAAAACAAAGGCCCTATCGAATGATAGGGCCTTCGACCGGAAAGGTCTGAGGTCAGGCCGGGATAATTGCGACGGTCTTGTTGTTGCGAGCGCCCTTCACGAGGAACTTCACGTAGCCGTCGATCTTCGCGAACAAGGTGTGGTCCCTGCCGATCCCGACGTTGTCGCCGGGATGGACCTGGGTGCCGCGCTGGCGAACGATGATGCTTCCCGCGGTAACGAGCTGGCCGCCGAAGCGCTTAACTCCAAGTCGCTTAGACTGCGAGTCGCGTCCGTTGCGTGAACTGCCACCTGCTTTCTTATGTGCCATTTATGCACTCCTAGACTTAAGCGTTTGCGTCAGCGACTTCTGTGCTCACCCGCCCCGATATCCCGGATGTCATACCCGGTGAACACGGCCGCGTCTCAGAGGTTGATGCCGCTGATTTGAATTTCGGTGTAGTTCTGCCGGTGGCCCAAGGTCTTTCTAAAGTGCTTGCGGCGCTGCATTCTGAAGATCTTGATCTTCTCGCCGCGGCCGTGGGAAACCACGGTGGCCTTCACCGTTGCACCGGACACCATCGGGTTGCCCATTTTAATGTTGTCACCGTCCGCGACGAAAAGCACCTGGTCGAGCACGATCTCCGCGCCGACATCGGCAACGATGGATTCGACCCGAACTTTCTCGCCCGCTGCTACGCGGTACTGTTTGCCGCCGGTCTTGATCACCGCATACATGATCGATGCCCTCAAAATTTGCTTTGGAAAAACTCGAACTGCCAGAGAAGCTCAATCGCCAGCTATTGCCGACCTACCAGCCAGTGCCGCCTTACCAGCGCCCCAGCTATTGCTGACTTACAGGCGCTCCAGCTATTGCTGACTTACAGGCGCTATAGCCAAGCCAAGGATTGAGTTCGTGGGAGTGCTTGGCGAAAAACCGCGAAGTATACAGAAGGCGCGCGCGGGCGGTCAACACGGCGAAGGCGCGTGGCTGAGGGCTAATCTCGTCCCCGTGCCGGTGGTATCCTTGAGTCAGTTCCCACCTACTTTCCTTCGCGCATGTCTACCGCCACGCTAGAGCCTGTCCAACGCCTGATCGCAGACGAAATGGTTGCCGTCGATGAGGTCATCCGACGACGGCTGTACTCCGACGTTGCGTTGATCCGGCAGGTGAGCGAGCACATCATCGGCGGCGGCGGCAAACGGCTGCGGCCCGCGCTGGTGATTCTCGCTGCCGGCGCGTGCGGATACAGCGGTGTCGCACACTACCAATTGGCGGCGGTCGTCGAATTCATCCATACCGCAACGCTATTGCACGACGATGTCGTGGACGACTCCAAACTGCGGCGAGGGCACGCTACCGCCAATGCATTGTTCGGCAATTCTGCGAGTGTCCTGGTGGGCGACTTCCTCTACTCGCGCGCGTTTCAGATGATGGCCGAGCTGCGTAATGTTCGCGTAATGGACGTACTGGCAAACGCCACCAATGCGATCGCCGAAGGCGAGGTTCTGCAGTTGCTGAACTGCCACAACTCCGGCTTGTCGGAGGACGACTATCTCAAGGTCGTGCGCTCGAAGACCGCGCGACTGTTCGAAGCAGCCGGACAGTTGGGCGCGATCGCGAGCCAGGCCGCACCGGATGTCGAAGACGGGCTTGCGCGCTACGGCACGCATCTGGGGATCGCATTTCAACTAATCGACGATGTGCTGGACTACTCGGGCGACCACTCGCAGACCGGCAAAAATCTAGGCGACGATCTCGCCGAGGGCAAGCCGACGTTGCCGCTTATCTATGCGATGCGTTCTGGCAATTCTCATCAGGCCAGCGTCATACGCGATGCGATTGAGCAGGGCGGACTCACGGCGTTTCAGCCGGTGCTCGCCGCGATACACGAGACCGGCGCATTGGAATATTCCCGGCGCCGCGCGCTCATTGAATCTCAGCGCGCAGTCGAAGCACTCACCGCCATTCCGCATTCATCGTACAGAGACAGTCTGCTACAATTGGCCGCCTTTGCAGTCTCCCGCACTTACTGATGAGCTAATTTAGTACACGCGCCGCTCCCGATTTAAGCGGCGTTAGCGGCTTCGGCGAATTAGCTATGGCGACTTAGCTATGGCGAATTAGTGGCGCGGCCGCGCGGTGGCTTGCCGGCCCAGGCGCATTAGCGATTTTGGCGACGCCAGAAAAAGTGCGATTCAGTTGTCCGGCTTCGGGGTGTAGCTCAGCCTGGTAGAGTACTGCGTTCGGGACGCAGGAGTCGGAGGTTCGAATCCTCTCACCCCGACCAGCTAATTATTTTCTTGCTCGGCGAATTCCACCCGCTGCTTGCCTCCGGCGAATGCGATCTCGGCCGGTTTATTTCTGCGGCGACCAGTCGTTTTTTGTTGTCTGGGGCGATACCCATCGCCCCGATCGCCGCCGTCCCACATGCAAGTCCGCCCTCGGCCATTGCACGACTGCACACGATCGTTCGGGAAACGATTCGCCGACGTCCGGCGATGCGATCTTTTTTGCGGCTTCATCGCTCGCCATCCCGCCGCGCCGGCCGCAGGACCATTTCGCCCCGCTAAAGTTGCCCTGAGCGCGACCGATGTTAGAGGAGCGGCGCTTTCCGCCGGCTTCTCGCCACCTCGAATGCGCCATGGATTCCACTGAAAAGCTGCTCCAAGCCGAACTCCCGCCGCGCCCGGCTGTGCTTGCGCCGCTCACATCCGAGATGCAGAGCGAAGAACCGGATCTTTCGCGGGTGAGCGAGCTGGTGAGCGCCGATGTCGGGCTCTCGGCCAGCGTAATTAAAACCGTAAACTCGCCCTATTTCGGGTTGGGTCGCCAGGTTGCATCTGTGCAGCAGGCGGTCACCTTTCTCGGCTTGGCTGAAGTATTCGGTATCGTCACCGGCGCGCTTCTGCGCCGTGCGTTTGCATCCGGCGATGCAGCGATGGAACAGATCTGGGATAACGCGGCCACCCGCGGGGTGATGATGCGGCAGCTGGCAAGCGGTCTGAGAGTCATTGCACCGGATCGCGCATATACATGCGGTTTGTTCGAGAACTCCGGCATGGCGCTGCTGCTCATCCATGCGCCGGGCTACGCGCACACGCTGAAGCATGGCGGTGACGGCGCCGGCCTGCAGGAGCGTGAGCGCGTTCGCTACGGAATCGATCATGCAGCACTCGGCCAGGCACTCGTGCGCACCTGGGGACTGCCCGACGATATCGCGCTGGCGGTGCGCCACCATCACGAGTTGCAGAATATCGAAGGTCTCGAAATCCCGTGGCAGACGCGGCAGCTCATTGCACTGTCCGTGGTAGCCAATGAAGGGCTAGCTCGCGCGCACGGCTTGCGCTGCGATAACTGGGAAGCCGACCTGTTGGTCGTGGGGCACGTGTTGAATCTGGCGGCGGTCGAGTTAGAACAGCAGATCCAGAAGCTGGTTGTATCGCAACCGGTAGCGGCCTCGTAACTCACCCAAAACATGATTGCTGTGCACCTTCAGGATCGCGAACGCAGTCTGCAAAGGCACCGTCCGAAGCTCCGGGGCCCAATCCAGGCGCAGGTGCCAGCCTTCGTAGCTATGCCGGGCGGCGCTGAGTTATGATGGTCGGCGACTCCTTCAATCGGCGGCACTGCCTTGACCAAGCTTCTGCTCATCATTGCGCTCTTCTTTGTTGCTTATCTGCTGATGCGCGGAATTCGTACGCGCGCCGGCATGCAGAGACCAGATGAGACAGGTAAGCCGCGCGCCTCGGCATCACCGGAAGATATGGTGCGGTGTACGGTGTGCGGCGTGCACCTGCCGCGCAGCGAAAGCTTCACCTCGCGAGGAAGATTTTTCTGCAGCGATGAGCATCGGCGTCTCGAAGTCAAAGAGCCGGAGCGCTGATCGCGCAGTGAATCGGCGCAGCGCGCGTCGAGCCCATGGTCGCCCCGCTTCCTGTCCGGGGCCTCGCGTCTGCATTCCAGACGGATGCAGTGTTGTCGGCCAACCTGATTCCGACGCCTTGCCAGGAGCTCCCCTGTAGTGTCGCAACAGTGGGCGCTGCGAACCCGCGATGTCTTAGCCGAGACCGGTTATCCGGACTCGCATTGGCGTTCGCTGTTCTGGTTCAACGTTTATCGCCTGGTCGTGAGCACTCTGCTGCTGGTCGCTGCGGCGGTGTTCCAGGATTCGGTGTTCGGCTCGCGCAACCTCACCCTGTTTCTCTACGCGTCGGTTTGCTACGTTCTGTTTTCGGCACTTTGTTTCGCCACAATCACGTCGCATCGTCCGCAATTCAGTCTGCAACTCGGGTTTCAGGTTTTAGCGGACCTCGTCTTCGTCACCATATTGGTTTTCGCCAGCGGCGGGGTCGGCAGCGGCCTCGGTTTGCTGCTTCTGGCCTCGCTCGCGGCTGCCGGTATCATCAGCCGCGGCCGGATGACCTTGTTTTTCGCTGCGACCGCCAGCATCGCGATGATGATGGAAGAGGTCTACGAAGTGCTGTTTCGCAGCGAAACGATTACCCACTTCATTCAAGCGGGTCTGCTCAGCGTCGGCTACTTCGCAACCGCGTGGCTCGCCCACAGTCTGGCGCGCTACACGCAGGCAAGCGAGCAACTGGCTGCGCAGCGCGAAGTCGATCTGGCGAGCATGTCGCAGGTCAATCAGCTCGTCATTCAAGACATGAAGGACGGCGTGCTCGTGGTCGACGAGCGCGGGATGATCAGACAGATCAACCGCCGTGTCGTGGAAATCCTCGGCCCGCTGCCGAAAGCGCAACGCGAGCTTGCTTTGCGCGACTACGCGCCGGCGCTTGCGGACCGCTTGCAGCGCTGGCGCGAAGATCCCGGCACGGGCTTCGATCCGATGCGCACCGTGCTGACCCATCGCTTGATGGGCGCACGCTTCGTTCCGGTAGGGAAGACCCGCAACGTCGGCGTTGTGGTGTTCCTGGAAGATCTCACGCGCATCCAGGCCGAAGCGCAGCAGATGAAGCTCGCCGCGATGGGCCGGTTGACCGCGAATATCGCCCATGAGATTCGCAATCCGCTTTCCGCCATCAACCACGCGGCCGAGCTGCTGCTGGAAGAACCGGAGATCAGCGAGACGCAGCGCCGGCTCCTCCAGATCGTGCACGACAATACGCAGCGTCTGGATCGCATGGTGCAGGATGTTCTCAAACTCAACCGACGCGATCGCGCGCATCGCGAGACGTTTCAGATCGCGAGCTTTCTGCGCACTTTCGTAGCGCAGTTCTGCCAGATTGAAAAAGTGCCCGAAGCCGTGGTCAATCTCAAGATCGATCTCGATTCGGCAATCACGTTCGATCGCAGTCATCTGAACCAGGTGATGTGGAATTTGTGCCGCAACGCCTTGCGGTATTCGCAACGCAAAGAAGACAGTGTGCGGATCGCGGTAAGGGCTGCCGACCCGGGCAATGGAGTAGAATTAGCCATCGCCGATGATGGTCCCGGTGTGCCGGAGGCGATCAGGCCGCATTTGTTCGAACCTTTCTTCACCACCGCCGCGAGCGGTACCGGTCTCGGTCTCTACATCGCGCGCGAAATCTGTGACGCCAACAATGCTTCGCTCGAATATATCGAGCGACCAGTGGGCGCCACGTTCATGGTCGTACTCAGGGGGGGCGGAAGTTGAAGCGGAGCGAGCGAACCGCCGGCGGCCGTTCTACGGCCCCGCAGCGATGTGTGTTGGTCGTCGATGACGAAGTCGACATTCTCGAGCTGATCGAGCTCACCTTGTTACGCATGGGTCTGGACGTCGAGCGTGCGATGAACGTCCGCGAGGCGACCGCGAAACTGGCGGAGCGGCACTTCGATTTGTGTCTCACCGACATGCGTTTGCCTGACGGCACCGGCATCGAAATCGTCGAGCAGATCACCAGGACGAATATGGACCTGCCGGTAGCGGTGATTACCGCCCATGGCAACACCGAGAACGCAGTCGCCGCGCTGAAGGCGGGCGCCTTCGACTATCTGGCGAAGCCGGTCGGACTCGATCAGCTGCGTACGCTGGTCAAGTCGGCGCTGTCCCTGCCCAAAGCGAACGAAGCGAAGGTCGCCGAGCAGGCACAAGGCGAGAAAGGCCTGCTGGGCGACTCGACGGCGATACACACGGTCCGCGCATTGATCGAGAAGCTTGCGCGAAGCGAGGCGCCGGTCCACATCACCGGCGAGTCCGGCAGCGGCAAAGAGCTCGCTGCGCGCCTGATTCACCAGAAGAGTGTGCGCCGCGACCGTCCGTTCGTGCCGGTGAACTGCGGCGCGATTCCGGAAAATTTGATGGAGAGCGAATTCTTCGGCTATCGCAAGGGTGCATTCACCGGCGCCGATGCCGATCGCGATGGATTTTTCCAGGCGGCCAACGGCGGCACCTTGTTCCTCGATGAGGTCGCCGACTTGCCGCTGCCGATGCAGGTCAAGCTGCTGCGCGCGATCCAGGAGAAGAAGGCGCGCAAAGTCGGCTCGACGCAAGAAGACTCGGTGGACGTACGCATCATCAGTGCCACGCATCAGAACCTCGGCGAATGCGTCGAGGGCGGCAAGTTTCGCCATGACCTGTACTATCGACTGAACGTGATCGAGTTGCGCAGGCCCGCCTTGCGCGATATGCGCGACGACATTCCGGCCATCGCCAGTGCGGTTCTGGACAAGCTGGCAACTCAGGCGAAGGTGCCGCGCCCGCAGCTCGAAGACGATTCGCTGCACTCGCTGACGCAATACGATTTCCCAGGTAATGTGCGTGAGCTCGAGAACGTATTGGAGCGCGCGATGGCGTTGTGCGACGGCCAGCGGATCACTAAACTGGACCTGCAATTGACGCCGCCCGAGACGCTGGAAGCTGCGCCTACGATGGAAACCGGCAGTGGGCCCGGCGGCACCAGCGGCAGCGGAAAATGGCCACTGCAGGAATATCTCGACCGCATCGAGAAAGAAGCGATACTCGAAGCGCTCGAGAAAACGCGTTATAACCGTACCGCGGCAGCCAAGCTGCTGGGCATCACATTCCGCGCCATGCGTTATCGAATGGAGCGGCTCGGAATCAACTGATCGGCAGCCGACCCTAGCGGCGCGCTCTGGAGAGATTGGGCATATGAGGTTGGCAGCAGCGTTTTTTTTGGTCGCCGCATGCGCTTTTGCAAACATCGCAACGGCGGCGCAGGTAAAGCCGGTCGGCACCTGGGAAGCAGCGCGCACCGATGAAGATGAGCGCATGTTCGTCATTCTCAAGGATATGGGCAAGGTCGAGATCGTTGCCGAGTACGACTTCTCGCTGCCCGGTCAACCCGGCAAGCGCCGCGGGCGCTCCACCAGCTTCGGCAAGTGGACGATGCTGGGCGATGACGTAATCATTGCTTATTCGAAAATCAAAGACCGGCTGCGCTATCAACCGCGCGAATCGCTCGCCGTACTGGGATTGGACGGCGCTGCCCCCGCGCTCAAGCCGATCGGTACACCGGATCCGAAGAGCAAGATCGGCGCTTTGATTTTGTGGAAAGCGCCGCACGAGTATCACGTCAAAGCCGGCGCTCGCACCGCGCAAACCGGGGCCGCACCGATCAAACCCGATCCGCTGCCGGCACCTGCGCAGGTTTCGCCCCCGGGTGCTGAGCACGTTAGCCCGGCGACGGAGCACGCTAAATAGTCAGCCGGCCTGGTCCAGGGATCGTGGACAGGGCTTGCATCGCAGATGGTGCCAGGCGCGACGCCGTTGCGACATGCCGTGCGCGCGATGGCTGTCGGGAATCCCGTGTTTGACGGCGACGGCGTGCTACAGCGTGCGCGCTTTCTGCCTTCGCCCAACTGCGATCAGCGACCTGTCCCGGGCGACATCTCGCTGCTGGTGATTCACAGCATCAGTTTGCCGCCGGGTGTTTTCTGCGGCGCCGCCATCGCAGATTTCTTCCTCAATCGGCTGGACCACTCAGCACATCCCTATTTCGCGACCTTGCGGCAGCTGCAGGTATCCAGCCACTTCCTGATTGGGCGCAGCGGCGCGCTGGACCAATTCGTGGGCTGCGAGTTGCGCGCCTGGCATGCCGGCGCATCGCAATGGCGCGACCGCGTTCGCTGCAACGACTTCTCGATCGGTATAGAACTGGAAGGCACCGAAGACTCCGGCTACACCGATGCGCAGTATGCGGAGCTCGCGCGGCTGACCTTCGAGATTCGCGAGCGCTACGCTATTGCCGACATCGCTGCGCACAGCGAGATCGCACCTGGCCGCAAAACCGATCCGGGTCCGTCGTTCGACTGGGTGCGCTACCGATCTTCGATCGCCGACACCTAGGGAAGCTCTGAACAAGTCTTGCGTGCGCGACCGGGGTGATTTGGGCCGAGGGCAAGAGGGCGAGGACGCCGTGTAGCCCGCCTACACCAGGAAGAGCGCACGCGGCCATCGGCTCAAATCACCCCGGTCCCTCTATAGAGACGACAGATTATTGGGTTGCGTCAGGTGCGGCGTCTGCATCGTTGCGCTCCTCGCCAAGGTACCTACCTTTGGCTTCGCCGCGACGCCTCGCATCCATCCGCACCTGACGTAACGCGCGTCGCAAGACTTGTTCAGAGCTTCCCTAGGCGCAGGAGCGACGCGGCGAAAGTGGCGATTTCAAGCGTGCGCCCCTGACCTCTCAAGAGCGGGCGGTGCGGACGTGCTCGCCGCGCCGTGTATGCTTCTCGGCACCCGAATCGGCTTCTGTCATCTCGCGCAATCCTTGAAGATCTTCTACACCGATCAATATGTCTTGCCGTTGCCGCCTGGGCATCGGTTTCCGATGCGCAAGTACGCGATGCTGCGCGAGCGCGTGCAGGCGGCGGGGCTGGATGGACCGGACGGGCTGTGTCCGGCGCCGATCGCCGGCGATGACGACTTGCTGCGCGCACACGACTTCGAATACGTGCAGCGGGTGACGCTGGGCAGGCTGGCGCATGAGGAGCAGCGGCGTATCGGGTTTCCCTGGTCGCTGGAGATGGTCGAGCGATCGCGTCGATCGAGCGGCGCGACGCTCGCCGCATGCGAAGCCGCATTGGATGACGGTGCCGGTGTGAATTTAGCCGGCGGTACGCATCACGCGTTTCGCGATCACGGCGAAGGCTACTGCGTATTCAACGACAGCGCAGTCGCGGCGCTTGCGCTGCAGAATCGCGGCCGCATTCGGCGCGCGGTGATCATCGACTGCGACGTGCATAAGGGGAACGGAACCGCGGCGATCCTGGCTGACGATCCGACCGTGTTTACGTTCTCGATCCACGCAGCGAATAATTTTCCGTTCAACAAAGAACACAGCGATCTCGACATCGAGCTGCCGGACGGCACACGGGACGCGCAGTATCTTGATGAACTCGAGCGCGGCCTGTGCACAGCGTTGTCTGCTGCCCAACCGGATCTCGCGATTTATCTCGCCGGTGCCGACCCGCATGAGGGCGACCGGCTGGGACGATTGAAACTCACCACAGTCGGACTGGAACGGCGCGATCGATTGGTGCTCGAGCTGTGCAGCTCCGCCGGCATCCCTGTCGCCGTCTCCATGGCCGGCGGATATGGACGCCGCATCGACGATACGGTCGACATCCACTTCAATACCGTGCGCGCCACCGCGCAGACGTTTGCAAAATAAAAAATCGTACCAGCCGATGCTCATCGGCTGAATTTTCCTGTCGTTGAGCCGCACTCTGCCCATTCGTTCGGATGTAGCGCGCAACTTAGCCGTCGTGCTGCGTGTGCACGACGCCACACATGCGCGCGTTGCGTTTGAAACACCTTGACACTGGATACCAGAATTAGTGATTATTCGGCCGGCGCACACAAGATATTGTGGTCAGGCGTATCCGACTCACATCGGTGACTCGGCCGGTGACTAGGCCGGTGATTCGGCGATGTTGGCAGTCAACGACAAGCTACGCGAGGACAATCCATGCAGCTTTCTACCCACACGAGCACCCATCCTTCCGTTGCCGTGATCGATATCGATACGGACAGCGGGCAGCGCGATGCGCGCTACGCAGAATTCAAGATCATTCGCCGCAACGGAGCCGTGGTCGGCTTCGAACCTTTGAAAATTTCCGTCGCACTTACCAAGGCGTTCATTGCAGTGAATGGCGGCACCGGTGCTGCGTCGGCGCGCGTTCGCGAGATGGTCGTCCAGCTGACCGACCTGGCAGTCGGCGCGCTGGTGCGACGGCAGCCCGCCGGCGGCACCTTTCATATCGAGGATATTCAGGACCAGGTTGAGCTCGCGCTGATGCGTTCGGGCGAGCACGATGTCGCGCGTGCATATGTGTTGTACCGCGAAGAGCGCACGCGCGCACGTGCCAGGCAGAAAGACGCGCATGCCGACGCCGCGCCGCAAGTCATTAACGTGGTCGAAGGCGGCCGCACCGCGCCGCTGGATATGCAGCGGTTGCGCGGTCTCCTGCAGGAATCCTGCGCCGGGCTGGGCACAGCAGTAGAGCCGGACTCGATTCTGCAAAGCATGCTGAAGGACATCTACGACGGCGTGCCGATGGAAGAGGTCCGCAAGGGTGCCGTGTTGTCGGCGCGTGCCTTGATCGAAGAAGATCCGGCGTACAGCTATGTAACCGCGCGGCTCCTGTTGCACAGCATTCGCTTCGAAGTATTGGGCGGCGAAGCGACGCATGCAGACATGCACGTGCGCTACGCCGAGTATTTCCCGACCTTCATCGCAACCGGCATCGCGGCCGGGTTGCTCGACGACAAGCTCGCGAGCTTCGATTTACGCGCGTTGAGCGGTGCGCTCGACGCCGACCGCGATCTCAAATTCGGATACCTGGGTCTGCAGACGTTGTACGACCGCTACTTCATCCATGTAGACGGCCGCCGGATCGAGCTGCCGCAAGTCTTCTTCATGCGCGTGGCTATGGGACTCGCACTGAATGAAAAGAACCGCGAGGCGCGTGCGATCGAGTTCTACAACGTGCTATCGAGCTTTGATTTCATGAGCTCGACGCCGACGCTGTTCAACTCCGGCACGCACCGCTCGCAGCTCTCGAGCTGTTATCTGACCACAGTCGCCGACAATCTCGAAGGCATCTACGACGCCATCAAGGACAACGCATTACTGTCCAAATTTGCCGGAGGCCTCGGCAACGACTGGACACCCGTACGCGCGCTGGGCTCGCACATCAAAGGCACCAACGGCAAGTCGCAAGGCGTCGTGCCGTTCCTGAAAGTGGTCAACGACACAGCGGTCGCGGTCAATCAAGGCGGCAAGCGCAAGGGCGCCGTTTGCTCATATCTGGAAACTTGGCATCTGGACATCGAAGAGTTCCTGGAGCTTCGCAAGAACACCGGCGATGACCGTCGCCGCACGCAGGACATGAACACCGCCAACTGGGTGCCGGACCTGTTCATGAAGCGCGTGGCGGAAAACGCTGACTGGACGTTGTTCTCGCCGTGCGATGTCCCGGACCTGCACGAAAAGTTCGGGAAAGCTTTCGAAGCGGCATACGTCGGCTACGAGCGCAAAGCAGAGCACGGGGAGCTCAAGCTGTTTCGTAAAGTCGCCGCCGTGCAGCTCTGGCGCAAGATGCTGTCGATGTTGTTCGAAACCGGTCATCCCTGGATTACCTTCAAGGACCCGTGCAATCTGCGCTCGCCGCAGCAGCACGTCGGCGTGGTTCACAGCTCCAATCTATGCACGGAGATCACGCTGAACACGGCGAGCAGCGAGATCGCGGTGTGCAATCTGGGCTCGGTTAATCTTGCTGCTCACATCAAGGACGGCAAGCTCGATCAGGTCAAGCTCGCTGCCACGGTCAAGACCGCGATGCGCATGCTGGACAACGTCATCGACATCAATTACTACGCCGTCGACAAAGCGCGCAATTCCAACTTCAAACACCGGCCGGTCGGGCTGGGCATCATGGGTTTTCAGGATTGCCTGCACCTGATGCGCGTGCCTTACGCGTCGGAGCAAGCGGTCGAGTTTGCCGACCGCTCGATGGAGGCAGTCACTTATCACGCGTACTGGGCGTCGACCGAGCTCGCGCAAGAGCGCGGGCCGTACTCGACTTTTCAGGGCTCGCTCTGGGATCGCGGAATTCTGCCCCTGGATAGCGTCGCGCTGCTGCGCGAAGAGCGCGGCGGCTATGTCGAGCTGGATACATCCTCCGCTCTCGACTGGACGCCGCTGCGTGCTCGCATCAAGCAGCACGGCATGCGCAATTCCAACTGCGTGGCGATTGCACCTACGGCCACCATCGCGAACATCGTCGGTGTGTCGGCCTCAATCGAGCCCACCTTCCAGAATCTGTACGTGAAGTCGAACCTCTCGGGTGAGTTCACCGTCGTCAATGAGTACCTGGTGGCCGACCTCAAGCAGCTCAACTTGTGGGACGAAGTTATGGTCGCTGACTTGAAATATTTCGACGGCACGTTGGCGAAAATCGATCGCATCCCGGCCGATGTTCGCAGACTGTACGCAACAGCGTTCGAAGTGGACGCATTTTGGCTAGTT
>JBBRGM010000083.1:0-13019 GCA_038240725.1 Burkholderiales bacterium
GGCGGACGCGCGGGCTTGCATGATGGCCTCTCGATCCGCGCGCTGCGGCGCGTCTTCGATCGGCTCCAGTACGCCGGTGCGATTCGGCCGCAAGCCAAGCATGCGATACGTCTCGCTCAGATCCGGGAAAGTTTCCGAGCCGACGTATTCTCGATAGAGATCGCCGAACACGGAAGTCTCAGTCAAGGCATCGAGCTTATCGAATAGCTCGGCTGCGCGCCAGCCGACGTCCGGCGAAAGGCAGCAGCGTTGTAGTTTCTCCAAAGCCGTATCCAAAGATTGCTTGCCGGCCGATTCTGCGCGCAGACGTTGATCTGCCATCAGCATGATGGCGGCACCTTCCCAATACACGCGCATGAATTCCCCGGTTCGATACATGCGCTCGGTTGCTTCCGCGAGCGTCATTCCCGCCATGCTGTTCGAGCCGCGAATGAAGTTGACGTGCAGCGCCTGCCAGGCATCCAGCGGATCGATCAATCCGGCGCGCGCCCGCAGAACATTCTGATAGTAGCTCGCGGTCCCTTCCGACAGCCACGCATCCTCCGATCGGATGAACGGCAGCAGAAGATGCGAGAGCTCGTGCACCATGGTCCAGTCTTTATCGAACTCGGCTGCAGGCCGGCGCTGGTTGATGAAGAAATGTGCGGACGGACCGCCGCCGCGCAGCACATACGCGCTCGGCACCGGTTCGTTTCCGCGCGCCCCCGGGACGATCTCGACTTGTATGGATGTAACGGGAAAGCGGCCGTATAACGTCGTTACTGCGTTAGCCGCCTGCTCCACTGCCCGTGTCATTTGCTGCACGTCGATCTTCGGTCTGCCATCGAGAACGGCAAGATGAATTTGCGCGCCGCCGGTAACGATATTTTGTTCGGTGAAATGCCCGAAAGACACGGCGCCCGGCCAGTCGTACGGTGAATGGCCGATGCGATATCTCGGCGGCGCGTTTGGCGTTGCCACCGATTGCCATGGCGCCGACACGGAGGTGTCGGGCGGCAAAATGAAAGAAACTTCGATGTCTTCGTCTGCGCCAAGCGGGTCGGGCCGCCACAACCATAACCCGAGGTCGGTGACGAGGTCTGCGCCCACATGACGCGTCGGCACTCCGCCGCGCTCGTGACCGCCGTGAAGCTCGTTTAGATTTGCGCGATACGTTATGCACGAATCGTTCGGCAGCGCGCCCAGGCGCAATTCCGTACCGTTGGGTTCGAGCTTCTTCTTGCTACCCACCGGTGCAGCGTCTTCGAGCACCGTGGAAGCATCCAGCGATTGTGCGACCAGCATGCTCGGCGCGGCGCCATCGAAGCAGGCGCGCACCCGAATTTCGCTGAGCTGTTCGTCCAATGTGACCGTGTAGTGATGCAGTCTCTGCGGCGCAGCGCGCGCGTCGATGGCGATAGCGAAAGCCGCGACAATTGCGATGGCGCGAAACACGGTGCAAGCATTCTCCGCGATTGCTAGGCGACTACCTGTTGGCACTCCCGATTGCGTCTTCATCGAACTGCAATCGAAGGCTGCGACGCAGACCGGGTGTGCGCGACCGGATAGTTATCCTCGGCGTGATAGGTGAATACCAGCGACAGTTTCGCTTGCTGAGTCATGTTGCGGCCTGCGGAATGGAAAGTTCGTGCATGGAAAAATACGACATCACCTGGTTCGAGCGTTGGCGTGACAAGCGTCGCGACCACCGGGCGATTCTCCGGCATATCCTCGCGCAGAAACAGCGCATCGTCCAAACGTTCGCGATCGATCGCCATTGCATGCGTGCCTGGCAAAAATGACAGGCAGCCGTTGTCGGCGACTTCGCGGCCTAATGCCAGCCACACCGAAATCAAATCGGGACGGTCGAACGCCCAAAACCGAATGTCCTGATGCCAGCCCGTGATGCTGCTGTAGCTGGACTGCTTCGTCATCACGCAGTTGTGATGAACCTGAGAGAGGCGCACGTCTGAACCGAGGAGTTGATGCAAAGGCTCGGTAATCGCGGGCGATCCGGCCCAGTCGGCGAACACTGGCGCGCGCGCGTAAGCGTTCAGTAAACGACGAGTAGTCGAACCGCCCGGCTGATCGCGCGATGCGGGCGCGCCGGGATAGCGGAGGTCGGCTTCATATTCAATTGGTGGGATTTGGAGCCGTATATGGTCCTGTGAGACTGCGACTATGGCCTGTCTCAGTTCGTCCGGCGCGAGTTGCCGAAGAACGACAAAACCGTCACGGCGAAACTGGCCCAGATGTTGACCGGAGAAAGTGTCGGGCATTAGCTAAGGGCTCGAAAATGGCGCGCCAATCCGGCGGATTCCAGGACGTCCTGAATCCAATACGGAAAAAATAACACCGGTTGACCGGTCATGGTATGTCGCGAAAAGCCGACATTGCATTGACGCCAGTAGACGACGAAATCGGTGCGAAAGAAACAAAAAAACAACTGGTTATATTGACAGCCAAGCGTTCGATACGCTAACTTGCATTTGCAGCAATTGAGTTGGAGCAATTGCATTCGCGGGTCGTTAGTTTCCGGGGGGAAACGAATTCGCAGCGGAATTGTTTTGCAGCCTCGAGTGGGGCCGCTCCCTAATTGGAGACGATCGATATGTACGCCAGTAGTGCCAGCACCGTAATTCGTGCAAATGTAATTGCGATCTTCTCATTCGTTACGCTGGTTGCTGGGGGAAATGCATCCGCAGCAGTCGGCACCACCGACTTCGCCGCATGCGGCGACGGCGGATCGACCTGCAGCTTCACCGCTTCCTTCAACGGCCAGACACTTGGTACGGGCAGCTACGACATTGGGCCCGACGGTGAGTTGCAGCTGATCGCCGGCGCGTCGTTTACAGCGAAAGACGGAAGTTACCTCAAAGTCGGCGACATATCCGGAAACGCCGATCCCAGTCTATTGTTTTCTGGTTCGGCTCATGCCGGCGCCAACGGCGGCGCGTTCGTGATTGCTTTCCAACTTCCCATTGATCTCTCGGGGCCGGTGTACGCGACCTCCTCAATTGGATATTCGTTGACTGCGGGGTCCGCCGCAGTCGGCGCTTTGATCAAGCCGCTATTCGGGGCGGGCTACAAAATATTACAGGGGTATGAAGTAGATACGGATGGCCCATTACCCCCGTTCAGCAAAGGCGTCGATGCGGGCGATGCGTTTGCGATCGCGCCCGAGCCGGGCAACACGTTGCCCAAGACCGTGCAATCGCCTACTTACACCGGCACCAACTCATTCATCACGAGCTCGGCTTACGACAACATGACGGCCGTCGTCGCGTTCAGCTTGTCTCGCAACAGCACGGTCGGCTTCTCTGGTTCGCTTACACAGATCCCGATTCCGGAGCCGTCTATCTACGCTGTCCTCGCGGCGGGCTTGGGGCTTCTCGGTTTTATCGCACGACGCCGTGAGGGCGCGATCTAAATCTATTTGGACGAATGCAACTCGGGGAAAATGTTGTTTTACCGTTGTAAGTTTGGCAGCTGAATGTTGTATTGCTTGTTCAAGGAGCGGTCTAATCTCTCGGCTCTCGGAGAGGGTGACTGCGAGCTTCGATTTAAACTTGGTCGGCCGCGTTCTGTTTTATTTGAGCGTACGCCGATCGCTTTTTAGGATTGACTTATGACCTCTTCTCCACGCGCGCCTTTAGGCAGACTAGGCTTTAGCTCGGCTGCCGTCGCAGGCGGCCTTTCAGCAATTGCATTGATAGTCGGGTTTTCGAGTCCTGCGTTTGCAGCAAGCAGCGACTGCGGAGCCGACGGATCGAAATGTAGCTTCAATCTTGCGATCGACGGACAAAGCGTAGGCACCGGAAAGTACACTATTGAAGGCGGCAATCTGGTGTTACCAGGTGCAGTAAGCTTTAGTTTGGCTAGTGATCCTGCCACCACTATTCACGTGGATAGTTTGAGCGGCTTGGCCGATCCATCCCTCCTTGTGATAGGGGGTGGGACTACGGGCGCAACAGGCCATGCCTTCACGATCTCATTCGACTTGCCTATTTCACTTAACGGCTTGGTTGCTACCCACTCATCAATCGGCTATAGCCTCACGGCAGGCGCGGGAACAACCGCGTTTGTTAAGCCATTAGTTCCGGGGCATAAGGTGCTGTTCGGACAGGATGCCGATACCGATGGTCCACTGCTACCGCTGGACAAGAAGGCTGATTCGGGAGACGCCTTCAGCGTAGTGAACACAGCTGGCAACGTCCCGCTCACGCAACAATCGGGTACGTATACCGCCGACGGCTTGATCAACGTTACTCCGGCATACGACACGATGAGCGTCGTTCTTGCATTCTCGCTGTCGCCCAACAGTGCGGTCGGGATGTCCGGTTCAATGACGCAAACGCTGGTGCCTGTCCCAGAGCCGTCCACTTACGCTTTGATGATGGCAGGCCTCGCGTTTGTGGGATTCGTCGCTCGCAGGCGGCTGAACAGCTAATCGCGTCGCACGTTAAAAAGGCCGCGCATCGCGCGGCCTTTTTTTATGCTGAAGCGCCGTCGCTCGATGCTCAGGCGGCTTGCCCCTCTTTAACCGCAGTACGCTGCTCGGGCTCGTACGCCAGCGCAGGCGCCAGCCACCGCTCGACCACGTCCAATGACATGCCTTTTCGCCGCGCGTAGTCCTGCACCTGATCGGGCGCAATCTTGCCAACCGCGAAATAGCTGGATTGCGGATGCGAGAAGTAAAAGCCGCTGACCGCCGCAGTGGGCAGCATCGCGAAGCTCTCGGTTAGCGTGATGCCGGAATTTTCGCTTGCATCGAGCAGATCGAATACCAGGGCCTTCTCGGTATGATCAGGGCACGCTGGGTAACCGGGAGCTGGACGAATGCCGCGATATTTTTCATCGATCACATCCTCGACGCTCAGATCCTCCTCACGCGCATAGCCCCAAAGCGCTTTGCGTACGCGCAGGTGCATCAGTTCGGCGAATGCCTCAGCCAGGCGATCCGCCAACGCCTTCAGCATGATCGCGTTGTAGTCATCGTGCTTTGCTTCGAACGCTTCGATCAGCGGGTCGATGCCGATCCCGGCGGTGACCGCGAAGCAACCGATGTAATCCTTCGCGCCCGACGCCTTCGGCGCAACCAGGTCGGCCAAACAATGATTTGCGCGATCCTCCGGCTTTACCATCTGCTGGCGCAGGAAATGGAATGTCGTGAGGATTTCGCTGCGTGATTCGTCGGTATACACCTCGACATCGTCGTCATCGATACTTTGCGCTGGAAACAAGCCGACCACTGCATTCGCCTGCAGCCATTTTTCATCGATGATGCGTTTGAGCATGGCTTGCGCGTCGACGAATAGATTGCGCGCCGCTTCGCCGACGATTTCATCCTGCAGGATTTTCGGATAGCGGCCGCTGAGCTCCCAGGTCTGGAAGAATGGCGTCCAATCGATAAGCTCCGCGATTTCTGCGAGCGGATATTCCGACAGTACGGTCACGCCCAGCGACATCGGCACCGGTGGCGTATAGCTCGCCCAATCGGTTTTCAATCCGTGTGCGCGCGCCTGCGCAAGGCTGTGCTGCGGACCTACTCCCTTCTTGCTTTTGTGTTGCTGGCGCGTGCGTTCGTTTTCATCCTTAACTTTGCCGACATAGGCCGCGCGCAAATCCTCGCTCATGAGATTGGTGCAGACGCCCACGCTGCGAGACGCGTCCGGCACCCAAACGGTTGGCCCGGAATAATGCGGCTCTACTTTAACCGCCGTGTGCACACGCGATGTCGTAGCGCCGCCGATCAGCAACGGCACGGTAAAGCCCTGCCGTTCCATTTCCTTGGCGACGTGGACCATTTCTTCCAGCGACGGTGTGATCAGCCCTGACAAGCCGATGATGTCGGCCTTTTCCTGGCGAGCGGTCTCGAGAATCTTTTCGGCGGGAACCATGACGCCGAGATTCACGACATCGAAGTTGTTGCATTGGAGCACGACCGTTACGATGTTCTTGCCGATGTCATGTACATCGCCCTTCACGGTGGCGATGACGATCTTGCCTTTCGCCTTCTGCGCTGTGCCGGAGCGCAGCTTTTCCGCCTCGATGAACGGGATCAGATGCGCCACCGCCTTTTTCATCACGCGCGCAGATTTGACGACTTGCGGGAGAAACATTTTGCCGGCACCGAACAAATCGCCGACGACGTTCATGCCCGTCATCAACGGGCCTTCGATAACGTGGATCGGAAGCTCGGCTTGCAGCCGCGCTTCCTCGGTGTCCTGCACAACATACGCGTCGACACCTCTAACCAGCGCATGCGTGAGCCGCTCCTGCACGGTACCGTTGCGCCATGCAAGGTCTTCGACGATCGCCTTGCCTTCCTTCTTGTAGCTTTCGGCGAACTGCACCAGCCGTTCGGTCGAATCGGGACGCCGATTGAACACAACGTCCTCGACGCGTTCGAGCAAATCCTTCGGGATCTCGGCATAGACGCCGAGTTGCCCCGCATTGACGATGCCCATCGTCATGCCTGCCTGCACCGCGCAATACAAGAAGGCAGTGTGGATCGCCTCGCGAATCGGATCGTTGCCGCGAAACGAAAAGGAGATGTTGGAAACGCCGCCGCTGATCTTGACGTGCGGAAGCGCAGATCTGATGGCGCGCGTCGCTTCAATAAAATCGATTGCGTAGTTGTTGTGCTCTTCGATACCCGTTGCGATGGCGAAGATGTTGGGGTCGAAAATGATGTCTTCGGGCGGGAAGCCGACTTCCTTCAGCAGCAGGTGATAGGCGCGCGTGCAAATCTCGATGCGACGCGTGAGCGTGTCAGCCTGCCCTTGCTCATCGAAAGCCATAACGACCGCAGCAGCGCCGTAGCGGCGTACGAGCTTGGCCTGTCGAATGAACTCGGCTTCGCCCTCCTTCATGCTGATCGAGTTGACGATGGATTTGCCTTGTACGCACTTCAATCCGGCTTCGATGATCGACCATTTGCTGGAATCGATCATCATCGGCACGCGCGAGATATCCGGCTCGGATGCGATCAGATTCATGAACGTCACCATGGCGGACTTTGAGTCCAGCATTGCTTCGTCCATGTTGATGTCGACCACCTGCGCGCCGCTCTCGACTTGCTGCCGGGCGACACTCAAGCCTTGCGCGTAGTTGCCGGCGAGAATCAGGCGTGAGAACGCCTTCGAACCGGTAACGTTGGTGCGCTCGCCGACATTGACGAACAAACTATCGCTGCCGATATTGAGCGGCTCCAGTCCGGACAAGCGGAGTTTCTTTTCGACGGTGGGAATGACGCGCGGAGAAAACGGCGCGACAGCGTCGGCAATTGCGCGAATGTGATCCGGCGTCGTGC
Organism: Burkholderiales bacterium; assembly: GCA_038240725.1. Taxonomy (GTDB): domain Bacteria; phylum Pseudomonadota; class Gammaproteobacteria; order Burkholderiales; family SHXO01; genus SHXO01. Next base: position 7,295 of record JBBRGM010000083.1, read on the forward strand.
CGCAGCAGCCGCCGACGATGTTAAGAAAGCCCGCTTGCGCGAACTCGCGCAGCACGTCCGCCATGTATTTCGGAGACTCGTCGTACTCGCCCATCTCATTGGGCAACCCAGCATTGGGATGCAGCGAAGTGTGTGTGTCCGCGATGGCGGACAGCTCTTCGATATGCGGCCGAAGATCCTTCGCACCCAGAGCGCAATTCAGTCCGATCGATATCGGCCGCGCATGCGAAAGCGAATTCCAGAATGCCCCCACCGTCTGACCGGACAGCGTGCGGCCGGACCTGTCGGTAATCGTTCCGGAAATCATGATCGGCAAAGACACGCCGTGCGTTTCGAAATACGCGTCCACGGCGAACAGCGCTGCTTTCGCGTTGAGCGTATCGAATATCGTCTCGACTAGAATCAAATCGGCGCCGCCATCGACCAGGCCCGCCATCGCTTCTGTGTATTCGGCGACCAGCTCATCGAAGTTCGTATTGCGCGCACCAGGATCGTTGACATCCGGCGACAGCGACGCGGTTCGACTCGTCGGACCGAGTACGCCGGCGACGAAGCGCGGCTTACTCGGAGTGCGGCGGGTGAACTCATCGGCGACATCACGCGCCAGTTTGGCGGATGCGCGATTGAGCTCCTGTACGAACGCCTGCATGCCGTAGTCGGCCATGGAGATGCTCGTGGAATTGAATGTATTGGTCTCCAGGATATCGGCGCCGGCATCGAGATAGGCCGCATGAATCCCGGCAATGATTGCCGGTTGCGTCAACGACAGCAGATCGTTGTTGCCCTTTTGATCGCAATCGTGATCGTGGAAGCGATCGCCGTGATAGCTATGCGTGTCGAGGCCGTGCGTCTGAATCATGGTGCCCATGGCACCATCCAGAATCAGAATGCGCTCCTGAAGGCGTTCGTGTAGTAGGCGAGTGCGGTCTGCAGACATAAATAAAAAACCCGGCCGCTAGCGCAGACGGGTTTGTAAGCCCCTCGCTTTAGCGGCATTTGTTAAGCGCCCGCAAGCTGTCATCAAATCGGCGCGATCACCTGGACGATAACCACTCGACGCGGGTCTGTCAATTGAAGGGGCGTCGTCCGTTCGCGTATGCAATGGTTGCAATCATCGCTGCCGCGCATCGCTGCAAATCGTCGCTCGTAGCGAACACACGTGCCATCGTAATACTACGACGAGGCCAGAAGCTGAGATTGATGCGAGGCCATGGATTTCAACCCTCAGGCGACGGATACGCCGACTAATGCGTGAACACGGGTACCAAAATCATCCGCCGGAAATCCGGCGATACTGAATAGCTTCGGCGATGTGACTCGCAGACACGATCTCATCGCCAATCAGATCGGCAATCGAACGCGCTACTTTCAGAATCCGGTGATAGCCACGCGCCGAAAGGCCCAGACGGCTGATCGCTTGCTTCAGCAAGTCTTGCCCGGCTTGATCGGGCGTTGCGTGCTGTTCGACACCGCGTGCAGAGAGTTGCGCATTGGGTTTGCCTTGCCGCGCGATCTGCCGCTCCCGCGCTTGTGCCACACGCCCGCGGATGGCCGAGCTGGCTTCACCCGCCGAGCGCGCAGCGATTTCGTCGGGCGCGACCGCCGGCACCTCGATGTGAATATCGATGCGATCGAGCAGCGGCCCCGAGATGCGTCGGCGATAACGTGCAACCTGCTGCGGCGTGCATTGGCATTTGCCGCTGTGATGTCCAAGATAGCCGCACGGGCATGGACGCGTTGCCTTTTTGCCATATACGCCGATTACGCTCAAAGGCCGGAAACCAAAGGAAAGCGAATTCGAGGCGAGGACGCTTGGTGAGCATTTGAGGAAGCGGCGGCTCGAACTCAAGCTTAGCCAGAAGGCAGCGGCCGAGCCGTTGGAAACCACCTGGCGCACCGTCTTTAATTGGGAAAAAGGAAAGTGCGTGCCGGCTGTGGAATCCATTCCGGCCATTACAAGGTTCTTGGGGTACGACCCTTACCCGATACCAATCAGTCTTTCAGAACGACTTGCCTTCGTGCGGCGCGCAATGGGATGGACGGTCAAAGAAGCGGCGCAGCGTTTGCGCGTCGACAGCGGGACGTGGGGCCGGTGGGAGCGGGCGGGTATTCCATGGAAACGGCATCGGGAAATGGTAGAGGCATTTCTGCATCTGCAAGCATTCGCTGGAAGTCGGCGGATTCCAGGGGCTTCCGGAGAAGGCGAATAAACGGTGTAAGAGCACCAGAGCTCACCTCGCAATGGAAGGCGCATGATCGAACCGTCGATAGAAGAGCCGTTTCGTCAGTTCTCCCGAAACAATGTAGAGCGTCACGATCACCGCCGCGATGCCGAGGTACTTCATCGGCAATGGCGTGAAGCCGAGGATCGGGGCGAAGGGGAGGTAGGGCAAAGCCACCGTCACCACCACCACGCCAAGCGTCGCCAGCAGCAGGCGGCGGCTCGGTTTGCTACGGAAGAACGGCTGCCGACTACGTACCACCAGGAGAATTAGAGCGGCGGACACCACAGACTCCACGAACCACGCCGTGCGGAACTGGTCGGTGTTCGCGTGGAGCAGGTACAGCAGCGCGCCGAACGTCAGGTAGTCGAACACGGAGCTCAGCACGCCAAATGTCAGCATGAACGAGCGGATGAAACCGATGTCCCATCGTCGCGGTCTAGCCAGCATCTCGTCGTCGACGCTGTCACTCGAGATGGTCATGGCAGGCATATCAGTGAGCATGTTCGTCAGCAAGATCTGTTTCGGTAGCAGCGGGAGAAACGGCAGCAGTAGCGAAGCGCCGGCCATGCTAAACATGTTCCCGAAGTTCGCGCTGGTCGCGATCAATACGTACTTCAAGGTGTTGGCGAACGTGATGCGGCCTTCGCGTACGCCGTCGATTAGCACATCCAGGTTTTTCTCAAGCAGGACGATGTCCGCCACTTCTTTTGCCACGTCGACCGCGCTTTCGACCGAGAGCCCTACGTCGGCGGCGTGAAGGGCCGACGCGTCGTTGATTCCGTCGCCCATGTAGCCGACCACATTGCCCGCCTTGCGCAGCGCGTGGATGAGCCGCTCCTTCTGGTTCGGGTCGACCTCGGCGAAGACGTTCACCTTATCGACGCGATTCAGGAGTGCGCCATCGCTCATGTCCTTCAGCTCTGCGCCCGACACCACCACGGCATTGTCGAAGCCAATCTGGTGAGCCACCGATTCCGCGACCAGGGCATTGTCTCCAGTGATGACCTTCAGGGTTATCCCCAGTTCCCGCAGCCGTTGGATGGTCGCGGCGATGCCGGGCTTCGGTGGGTCGGTGAACAGGACGAATCCGATGAAGCACATCCCTTTTTCATCTTCCTTGCCGATCGGGCTCGGTGCGCCTAGCTTCTTGCAAGCCAGGCCGAGGGTGCGCTGACCGTTTCTGCTGTACTCGGCGAAGCGCATCTCGATGTGCTTTCGCACGCTCTCTAGCGGGCTCTCCGCCCCACTCGCATCCTCGGCGGTCGAGCATACCTCCAGCACCTGCGCCAGCGCTCCCTTGGTGATCATCATGGTCCCCTCGGGACCGGACACGACAACCGTCAGCCGCTTTCGCACGAAGTCGTACGGCACCTCGTCCAGCTTCTTCCAGGCCGAGATGTCGATGACGCAGTGATTGCGGATGGCGGCATCGATGGGGCTCATGAAGCCGGTCTCGAAGGTGGCGTTGAGATAGACGTAGAGCAAAGCTCGCTCGCTCTCCTTGCCGTCCAGATCATTCACGGACTGAAGCGTCACTACGCCCTCCGTAATGGTCCCGGTCTTGTCGGTGCACAGCACGTTCATGCTGCCCAAGTTCTCGATGGACGAGAGCCGCTTGACGATCACCTTCAGCTGCGCCATGCGCCTGGCGCCAGCGGCCAGGTTGATGCTGACAATGGCGGGCAGGAGTTGTGGAGTCAGGCCGACCGCCAGCGCCATGGAGAAGAGAAACGAGTCCAGCACCGGACGGCGAAGGTAGACGTTGAACGCGAAGATGCCGATCACCAGCACCAGCGTGACCTCCAGCAGTAGATAGCCGAAGCGCCGTACGCCGTGCTCGAAGTCGGTCTCCGGCGGCCGCAGCTTCAGCCGCTCCGAGACTTTCCCGAACTCGGTGTCCTTGCCCGTCGTCACGACTAGCGCCGTGCCGCTCCCAGAGACGATGTGCGTTCCCAAGAAGATGAAGTTCGTCCGCTTGCCGAGCCGCGTCTCCACCGGGAGGATCCCGACCGCCTTCTCCGCAGGGTATGTCTCGCCGGTGAGGGTGGCTTCGTCGGCGAAGAGGTCACGCGATTCGAGCAGCAGGCAATCGCCCGGCGCGGTGGCACCGGCCGAGAGGAGCACCACGTCCCCGGGGACGACCTCCGTAACCGGCACGTCGCCCGGCACGCCCTCCCGCAGAACTTTCGCCTTGACCTCCACGAGTGAGAGTAGCTTCTCAACCGCTCCCGCCGCGCCGCGCTCTTGCCAAAAGCCGAGCACGCCACTGGCCAGCACGATCACTAGGATGATCACGGCGTCGATAGTGTCGTGCAGAAAGATCGAGATTACGGCCGCACCGATTAGCATCAGCACGATCGGATTGGAGAATTGCCTGAGGAGCAGCGTAACGGCGTCGGTCCGTTTCTTCGCAGCTAGACGGCTACCCTCGTTGCGCTTCAGCCGCGCAAGCACCTCAGCAGAGGACAGCCCCTCGCGGGTAGTCCCCAGCCGTGCGACGGCCTCGTCGAGGGACAGGCTCCAGAACGGTTGAGTGGGTTGCTCCATTGAGGCGGCACCTTGAGCAGTCTACTACCAGTGCTATCGGTCGCCCGAAGCCAGAAGAGCGCCGAATCGTTGGGTTGGCGGTCTGTTTATGCAAGCCGCATCTGCGCCATGGAAGCAAACGCAGCTCTTCCAGTGATATCCGGAATAATGCTTAGTTCGAGGATGGTGACTTCAGAAAGGAAGACGCTATAGTCCTCTGTCTCGCTGATTGCACTTTGCGGGTTGAAATTCCATTGCTGACGAACTATCTCCTGGAACGACCGCCCGCCATTCGTCGACCAACGCAGGACATACTCTTGCGTGCGCTCAGCAGTGGGCTCCAGGAAATTCAGCTGGATCCGTCGCACCTGTTGTGGACGCGTGAAGATAAGGCGGACAGTCTGCTTTCCCGGTTCTGCTGCACGCCACCCGGAACCGGGATTGGGTAGCAATGCGGACTCAATAGGATGCGCGGTGTCTTCGGAAGTGACTTCTACCTCCACCAGATCCTCTACCATTAGCCAGTCATCTTCGCCTGCAAGCGAAATGTCTGGTTGAATTTCCTGGATGATTCGCTTGCGCATCTGTCGCGTCCTCTCCTAAGGCCGGTGCAATTCGGGAAGCGGTCAAAGAAGACTGCCTGTAACCGGCCTGCGCATTCCCGCAGTTTGATTGAGCGTCATTCGATGTGGTTCCCTGTTTTCTTCCAACCGAGCGTGGAGAACCTAAGCCACGACCAACCAAGTATTGCCCCGATGAAAAAGATGAGTAAGAAGAGGAGAGATCCCGATGCCGAAAACGACCAGAACAAGAAACGAATTTCAACGGCACCGACGTTTTGGATGACAAAAAGGACTACTAAACCAGCCACCACGACGCTTAGGATCAGCTTAGCATCCATAGTTGTTTGACTCAGCAACTAGACCGCGGTTCGGTACTGTTGCTCTCACGTGACTTCTCTCTGACGGATCACG
>JBBRGM010000084.1:0-12989 GCA_038240725.1 Burkholderiales bacterium
CGCATGCAGTCCGACGAAACCGCCGACATTCCAGACTTGACCGATTTGTCGCCGCAGGCGCGCGAGCTGCTGCGCGTGGCGATGCCTGAGGCTCAGCGCGCGATGAATCCTGATCAGCTGCAGATCTGGGTCGATGGGGCCCGTAAGCTGGTGCAAACCGAGGTTGGCCTTGCCGCGCTGGTCACCTACGTACGTGCAATGCCGCCACTCGCCAAGCAAGCCGGCACCGCGGTGATGACGCATGCGATCGCGACGGTCATCTCGATCGCAACGCACGCGGATGGCACCGCGGCCGATGCATTTCTGTCTGCGCTGTCTACTGCGTCTCGGCGCTTGATCACCGCGGGCTCGCTGCTCGGATTCTTCGAAGTCGTCGATGAGATCACGGCATTGGCCCCGCGCGCACTGGTGCCGATGTTCGATCGCATCGGTCCGTTGCTCGATCAGTTGAGCGTCGACGGCCTGCGTCGCTGGGCTTTGCTAGGCGTGCAGGAACACGTCAGCGATTTTCGTTCGCAGGATGCGTGGTTCAAGCTCGAGAGCACGGATGCGCGCGCCGTGTTGCGAGCCGCGGGGGAAGGCACGTTGTTCACCCAGGTCGAGCGCCGGCTTGGGTTGTATCTTCGCGCGCTGTGGGGTGTGTCGCGCGATCTGCGCTCGGGCACTGTCGCTGCGCCGCCGAACACCGGCGGGGCCAAGGGGCGGCGTGTCGCGATCGTGAACGGCTCGATCTGCATGCCGCAGAGCTTCGACGTGTTCCCCGGACAACCTGGGCTCACGTTATACCGGGCTGCAGCCGCTCACGCAGCAGCGCATCTGCAATGGTCCACCGCGCGTTTCCCCGTGCGCGAGCTCAAGGCAGTGCAGATTGTTCTCGTCTCGTTGATCGAAGATGCGCGCGTCGAGAAACTCGCGATGCGGGAGATGCCGGGACTGAAGAAATTATGGGCACCGTTTCACGTCGCGCTGCCGACATTTTCGGTGAGCGCGGTGTCGCTCATGGCGCGGCTGTCGCGCGCGCTGTTCGACGACGATTATCAAGACGACAACCCCTGGGTAACCAAGGGTCGAACGATGTTCGCCGAGCATAGCGGCGATCTCGAGAACGCAGGTTTGAGCCGTACCATCGGCATGCTCCTGGGTAACGATCTTGGCCAGATGCGCGTGCAGTTCAACTTCAAGACCTACGTGATCGAGCCGCTATACCGCGACGACAACATGTTCCTCTGGGACTTCGGCGACGCAGGGCAGTCGCAGCCGGACGATCAGGAAGTGACCTATCAAGCCGCCAATCTGCAGCCGGACGACAAGGGCGACCAGTCCGAAATCGAAATCGAGCAGAACGCGAGCGAGCAGTCGCAAGATCCGCCCACCGAGATGCAGGCGGGTGCGATGAAAGAAGTAACGGGCGACGATGCCATGTTCGCGCAGACCTATCGTTACGACGAATGGGATTACGCGATCAATCTCGAACGGCCGGACTGGTGCACGGTAATCGAGAAAGCCGGACGCTTCGGCGATCCGCGCAGCATCGACGAAATTCTTTCGCGCAATCGCGACACGGTGGATCGTCTGACGACACTGATAAAAGCCGCGCAGATCCAACGTCCGATTCGTTTGCGCAAACAATTGGAAGGCGACAAACTGGATCTCGACGCCTGCATCAGCGCTACGATCGACCTGCGCTCAGGCCGCACGCCGGATCCGCGCATCCACGCGCGCCACGCCAGGCAAAGCCGCGATCTCGCAGTGCTGCTGCTGCTCGATCTATCGCAGTCGACCAATGACTTCGTACCGAGCGCGGGCACCACTGTGTTGAATCTCGCGCGCGAAGCAACCGCGCTCGTTGCCGATGCGATGAGCAAGATCGGCGACAGCTTCGCCATTCACGGCTTCGATTCCAACGGACGTCACGAAGTCGAATATTATCGATTCAAGGATTTCGACGAGCCCTACAGCGAGCAGTCGCGCGCGCGGCTTGCGGGAATGACCGGCCAGCTATCCACGCGCATGGGCACGGCGCTGCGCCACGCAGGACGCTTTCTCCACGACCGCCGCGTCGCACGTAAACTGATCCTGCTGGTGACCGATGGCGAGCCGCACGACATCGACGTGCACGATCGCAAGTATCTCGTGTTCGACGCGAAGCATGCAGTGGAAGAGCAAACGCGCCACGGCATCGCGACGTTCTGCATCAGCCTCGATTCAGCGGCGGACGAATACGTGACGCGGATCTTCGGCTCGCGCAACTACCTCGTGCTCGATCATCTGCGTCGTCTGCCCGAAAAGCTGCCGATGCTGTATATGCGCCTGACCAGCTGACCTGCACGTTCATCGCGGGCGGTGGTGCGATCGCAGCCGCATGGCCTTCGCGTCAGGTTGGTAGAATAGGGACGCCGTGTGTCGTATAGAACCGCGCGGCCTCGCAGCCGGCGCCTGCTGACTACAGTTGGTTAGCCGGCAATTCGTTTTCGATCCGACCTCCGATGCGCGAACTTGCGAAGCATCGGACCTCATTCAGATTGCCCGATATGGTTCTCCTTTGTGTGATCGCGGCATTGTTTCTCGATCAGATGCGCCCGTTGCTGCATCCGACGATGTTCGAGCTGTGGTTTGCGCGTTATGCCAATCGCCTCGCGCGCGACCTCAATGCCGGCCAGTCGATTCACGGGACGGCGGCATGGTTCCTGGCGGCGGTGCCATCGATCGCGATCGTGCTCGCGCTGCATTACGTATTCACGGCTTTGCATCCGATACTGGCGGCGCTGTGGGATATCGCGGTTTTGTACGCATGCATCAGCTTCAAACAGATTACCCAGGAATACACGGCTATTGCAGATGCTCTGCGCGCGTCCGAGCTCGACCAGGCGCGCGCACTGCTCGCGCGCTGGCGCGCGGAGCCGACTGCGCAATGGACCGAGACGGAGATCGCGCGTGCTGCGATCGAAACGTTCTTCGTACGCGCACATCGCGAATTGCTGGCTGAAGTCGCCTGGTTCGCGGTGCTGCCGGGCCCCGCCGGCGCTGTTCTGTATCGCCTGGCGTCAGTGCTAGGGGAACGATGGGGCCGTCGCAGCGGCGACGATTTTCGCGATTTCGGACGCTTCTCTGCGCAAGCGTTCCATGTGCTGGACTGGGTGCCGCTGCGCATGACGGCGATCGGCTTTGCCATCGCCGGCGACTTCGAAGATGCGATTCAGTGCTGGCGTTCGCAGTTTCGCTCGTGGCTCGATCCGGAAGCCGGCGTCGTGCTGGCGAGCGGCGCGGGCGCGTTAGGCGTGCGCCTCGGCGGGCCGCTCACGCGCGACGATGGTGTGATCTATCGTGCAGAACTTGGCACCGGCGATGATCCGGACGCCAACTACATGCAGAGCGCGGTCGGACTGGTGTGGCGAACGCTGGTCATCTATCTGATCGTCCTGTTCCTGATCACGCTCGTGCACTGGGTGGCTGTTTAGGCTTGTGCCGCGTTTCTAACGCGGTTGATCTGCGCAAACGTGCGAGTGAAATTCAGCGGCGTGCGTTGCGCAGCGTCTTGACGCCTTTACGCTGACGCGGATTGGCCTGCTCGGTTTGCGCGCCGCTCGGCTTGTTGCGTTTTCGCTCGACATCGATCAGCAGGCGGCGATACATGCTCAGACGTCGCTCGTTGATCTCGCCGGCCGCCACCGCACGTTCGATTGCGCAGTCGGGCTCGCCTGTATGACGGCAATTGTTGAACCGGCATAGTCCGAGGTGCAGACGAAATTCTACGAAGCCGTGCGCTATCTCCGGTTGGGTCAAATGCAGTAATCCGAACTCCTGCATGCCGGGAGAATCGATCAACGCCGTATCGGCGTTCAAGCGATGCAGCTGCGCGTGCGTCGTCGTATGCCGTCCGGAATCAAGTGCCAGCGAGATATCGCCGACCGCAACGCCCGCGTCGGGCAATAGCGCATTGATGATGGTCGACTTGCCCATGCCGGATTGGCCGATCAGCAACGACAACTGTCCTTGCAGATAACCTCGAAGCGGCTCGATGTCTTGCCGCGCTACCAGCGGGAGCACGGTGTAGCCGAGATCACGGTAGACGAGCAACGCATCGAGCGCATGCGCGCTGGCGTCGACGAGGTCGAACTTGTTGAGCACGACCACTGCGCGAATGGCTTGATGCTCGGCAGCTACCAGGCAGCGGTTGAGCAGCTCTTCGTAGAACGACGGGACGGCGGCGAGAACGACGACCATCTGAGTGACGTTCGCGGCGATCAGCTTCTGGCGATAGAGATCGGAGCGAAACAACAGCGTGCTGCGTGGATCGACGGCCTCGATCACACCTTGATCGGCAGCCGTGCGAATCACAGCGACGACGTCGCCGCACGCGACCAGGCTGCGCTTGCCGCGCGGAAAGCAGCTGACGACTTCGTGATCGGCAAGCTCCACGAGGTAATGGCGGCCGTGGCTTGCCACGACTTGTCCGCGCAGCAAAGGAAGTTGGTTGTTCAAGGGAAGTATCGATACCGCGAGTGGAACGCCATTCTACGGCATCCCGCGCAGTGGCCGGCAGCGAAGCGCGGCTTCGGCGCGAGCCGCTGCGCCTTGCATCTTGCGTCAGCCTATGCCGAATCGGCGCGGATCCGTGCGACTCAGTCTTTATTATTCTTCTTTAGCGCCCCGACCAGGCTGCTCATCGCGCGATCGATCAACGGTACGCTTTCGAGCATCACCGCGCCGCCGGTGCGGAGCTCGCGCGCAAGTTGATACAGCGAGAATTCACGCAGCTTTGCGCCGTTGCGATTGACGAACAGGTAGGTACCTTTCAGCGGGCTGATGTAGGACAGCTTGGCTTGTATCCGGCGGTCGTCGTCGTCGCGCAGCTCGATCCAGTCACCCGCTCGCATGTCGGTTGCGGCTTTGCTGTATTGATCGCTGGATGCGGTAGATCTCGACGCGCCTGACACCGCAAAGCCGCCCACGCCGGGGAGATCGGACATATCGATCTCTTCGACTTCGATCTCGCCTTCGCCGAATGGATTTTTAATGGTGACGTTGGCGAACTCGGGGACTGCCGGCGCGAGCTGGTTGTCTTCGTCAGCTTCTGCCTGCGCAGCGGCCTCGCTCGGCGAGATCGGTTCAGGCGTCGATACTGACCGCGGCTGCGCGGCCACACGATGTTCTGCAACGGCTATGGCCGGCTGTGGGGCCGGTGTCGACTGCGCGTCTTTTGCCGCCGACGCGGTGGCGGGCGATTTCTTCACCGGTTTAGCAGCGGTTTCCGGCTTCGCTGTACGCCCTGCCTTCGCTTTCGTTTCTGACCTCGCTGGTATCTCTGGCTTCGCTGGTATTTCTGGCTTCGCTGGCATTTCTGGCGTCGCTGGGTTCGCCGGCGTCGCAGCCGTTGCCGGCCTCTGGGTCATCGCCGGCTTCGATGCACTTACGTGCTTCGCCGCGGCCACGCGCGTAGGCTCCGCCGGCGGTTCGCTATGTATCGATGGCAGCGGTTGACTCGTGGTTGGATCATCCAGGCCTAGGTCGAAGTCGAAAACCGGCAACGGTGGCGGCGCCAGTGCGTCGATCTCTTCATGCTGTTGCGGGTCCGGACTCGCTGCGGCAGCCGCCGTTGCGATTGCTTCTGGAGCAATTTCGTTTTCTACCGGCACGCTCTCCGTCAGCACCGGAATGGCCGGCGTCCGCGGTGGGATTTGCCCCGGCGCAGCGCCACTGATGACTTGCGTGTGCAGCCGCATCAGTTTCGCGAAGAACCGATCGCGCAGCTCGACATCGGTTGATATCGCCTGCAGGCCGACGTGCAGACGTTTCAGTAACCCCGGCAGCAGATGGGCGAGCTTGCGGCGCTCTTCAATGGTTTGCTTGGAGTTGGCGCTCCAGATCAGCAGATCCATCGTTTCCAATGCGCTCTTCCACGGATCACCGTTGCTGCCGTGGCGGGCGTGCGTCAGTAGCAGCAGTTTGACCCAGTGCTCCGCGAGAAAGCGCTGGATGAGCCGCGGCATCCGGTTCGACTCGGAGCGCTTGCGAATTTCAAATTGGGCGGTAGCTTTGCCGACCTCGAGCCGCTCGGTGTACGCGATTTTGCGCGCCACTTCTTTGGCGGTCAGCTCGGCGCGTCGGTTCTCTTCGCGGATGACTGCGAGCAACTCGTCCTGCAAAGTCTCGAAGATGTCGATGTTGTCGGCAAAGTCTTCGATGACGCGCTGGACGATACCTTCGAGCTTGCGATACAGCGGCGAAGTCGGATTGAAGCTCTCATCCAGACCGAGGGCGAATTCGCCGAGACTGTCCAGCATCCGGCGCGCGGGGTGCGATTTCTTCGAGAAGAATTTTTTGTCGAGGACGGCGACCTTCACCACCGGAATTTGCAAGCGCCCGATTAACGCTTTCAACGCGTCGGGCACGCGCTTGTCGCCGAAGATTTGATCGAACAACATGGCGACGATGTCCATCGTCACGCTGTCGGTGTTGTCGACGCTCGAGCCCAGACCGGATGCTTTCAGATCGCGTACGACGTTAGCCGTCCCGGATGCGATGCCTGCCGCGTTGAGCGATTGCATGTCCGGCATGCCACCCATGTCGCCCTGCTGGAGGCGTGTCAGGGAGCTGATGAGCTCGGCCCCTTGCAGCAAACGCAGCGGGATGGCGGGTTCGCTGCCGTCGAGGCCAATCGATCCCCCGGTCGCGGGACTGCTGCCGAGGATCGGTGGAAAGCCCGGGATCTGCACGATTCCGCCGGCGGGCGTTGCGCCGCCTGCATTGCCGCCCGCCGCAGAGCCAGTGCCGGCACCACTGTTGATACCGGAAAGGCCGCCAACGCCGCCGCCCGAACCGCTACCGGTTCCATTGCCGCCTGCGCTGCTTGGAATACCAGCGACGCCGGGAACGATGAGCCCGCCGCCGCCGACGCCTGCAACGCCGCCGTTCGCAACCCCGGGAATGCCGCCCGCAATACTGGGAGCGCCGCCGGTGCCACCGAACAGACCGCCGCCGCCGACGGAAATCCCACCGCCCCCGGGTCCGCCACCGGCAACACCGCCGCCGACAATACCGCCACCGGCAACACCGCCGCCGACAACACCGCCACCGGCAACACCGCCACCGACAACACCGCCACCGGCGCCGACAACACCGCCACCGGCAAAGCCTCCGGGGGCGCCGCCGCCACCCCCAGGTGTTCCGACGCCACCGGCGGTTCCTACGCCGCCGGGGATCCCAACGCTGCCGGGAATCGCAATTCCACCTGAAACAAGTCCGCCGCCCCCACCGCCTCCAATCCCAATCGTGCCGGCCGGCCCGCCACTGACTCCCGCCACGCCGCCGGCCGCCGCCTGGCCACGCTGCGCATTCACTGCCAGCAGGCTCTGCAGCACTGCAAAGAAATCCTGCTCCCCGCCCGCGCCCGCGCCTCCGGCCACTGCCTGCATCCCGACCGATGCATTTGCTATTCCGCCGCCTGCACCAGGAAACCCAGCACCGGAGAATCCTGCGTGTGGCAGCGTTGGATTCGCCCCATGAACGCCTTCGCCGGGTATGCGTAGGTGACGTGTCATAGCCGCAGCGGCCGCCTCGGCTTCCGCATTCGGTGCATCAAGCTCAGATGCACCGGGGATTTGCGCCCGCGGTCCCGCGCTGCCGCCGCCGCGGCGCACACCGTAGCGAATCTTCGGCAGTATCGAGCGTTGGATCAGCAGGCCATTGAGGTCCTTATAGATCGAGCGCACATCGTCCAGAACATGATCGTCGAACAGCTTGTGGAAGATCATGCGGACTTTCATGTTCGAATCGATCTGCCGGCAGGTCTGCTTGAAAGCATTGCAGATCGCCTGGGGACTGAACGGATTCGCGTCGCCGGACAAATTGGCGTCGCCGAGCAGCACGCCAAGGCGCTGGTCCAGCGCATTCAATTCTTCTTCGCAGTAACGCCGCAGCTTCGCGGCCATCTCGCTTACGCGCAGCGTCTCTTCGAGATCATCGTCGTTGACCAGACCGAGCTCGAGCGATGAGAGATCGAATTTGCTGAAATCTTCGCTGCTCTTTTGCTCGCGTCGTGTGCGCGCGTGAAACTCGGCAAGGTAGTTATCGTGGAATTGCTGCTCGATTACCTTACGCTGCGAGAGCGCTTTGTCCTTGGCGCTGATGATCAGATCGCGAAGCTCGCGGTCCTGCGTTTGATCGGCGAGGCCCCAGAGCGAATCGTCCACCTTGTCGAGCATCGCCGAGACCGACGTGGAGATGCGCTCCCAAGCCAGGTTCTGGCATTCCTTGAGTAAACGCTGAAATTGAGCTGCTTGAGGGTGTGGGGACGAACCGTCGAGATCGCGCATGGGTATCACGTTGGATGCGGCGTTGTTACTCATAAGTTGTCTCTCAAGCGAGTGATCCTCAAATCGTGGCACACGCAGGCACAGACACATTCACTGCCGAGCTACTACGGGATGGCGACGAAGCTCAGGCGCGATCCCGTATGGGACATCGCTCCGTCGTGGTGTTTAGGGCGAGGGCAAGGTTTGCGCCCCCGCTTGTGCACCTGGCGGTCCCGCCGTCATAGAGCCTGCGCTCAGTAGACCGGTGACTTTGCGTCTCCGCCTTTCGGCGGGTTTGCCGTTTACAGCTGCCAGCTTTCGGTCGCGTGAGAGCGCTCTAGATGTTGGCCGAGCCACGCTTGTACGACAGCGCTCCAGCGACTAATCGATAGTAATCTCGTCCGCACGTCTTTTATCCGCCGGCGGGCCGAAAACTTTAGCGGTTTCGAGAGGCGTACGCCCGCGAAAGACGTTCTAGGATTGCGGCGGCGCGGCCGGACGGTACATGCGCGCCGACATGCGCAGCTCGAGCCGGCGCTTGGCGAGATAGAGGTAGGGGTCGCCGCCGAGGGGATCGGCGTTTTGCACTTGTTCTTCGCGCAGAAGCTCTTTGTACAGCTTGTCCTGGTCGAGCTCGTACCCGTGTGCCTGCATGCAGGACATGTACGCATCGACCTGTCGCTGAACCCCGTCATTGCCCTGGTCGTATTCCGTGATCACGGTAGCGTTAACCGCCTGGCGGCATTCCGGTACTTCCGGCACGCCGCCCACAGGTTTGCTGGCGCAGCCGGCGAGCACGACGGCCGTCAGTATTCCAAGTGCTGTCGTGAATCTAATAAGCATAGGCATCGTCTAGAGATCGAACAAAGCGTCGATCTTCGCTGCGCAAATGAAATCGTTTTCCGACAGCCCGCCGATCGCGTGCGTGATGTAGCTGACCTTGCACTGATTAAAGCCGACATTCAGATCCGGATGATGATCTTCCCGATGCGAGATCCAGGCCGTCGCATTCACGAACGCCAGGGTCTCATAGTAATTCTTGAACCGATAGGTTTTTGCGATCATCCCGCTGTCGATCGCCCACCCCTGCATGCCTTTTAACAGTGGTCCGATTTGCTGCTCGGTCAACGGAGCGACACCGCCTTCGCATGGCACGCACTTTTTTCGCAGCAGGCTTTGCGCGACGTCACTCATCTCGATCTCGGATGCATCGCGCGCTAGGACGCCGCGAGCGATTGCAGGCGAGCGATGCGCACACTTGCCGGCGGATGCGAATCGTAGAACGCAGAATGCAACGGATCGGGCGTCAGGGTCGAGGCGTTGTCTTTGTACAATTTCACCAGTGCACTGGTGAGCTCACCGGCAGAGCTGTATTGGGCGGCGTAGACGTCCGCCTCGAATTCATGCTTGCGCGAATACATTGCCACCAGCGGCTGGAGCAGAAAGGTAAACACCGGGACCACGAGAACGAACAGCAGCAACGCCATCGCGTTGGTCGCCGGGTAAGCTACACCCAGACCTTGGTAGAACCAGGCTTCGTCTTTCAGATAACCGAGCAGCGCAAGAAACAGCAAACTCACCGCAAACGTCCACGCCATGCGGCGCACGACGTGATGCAACTTGAAATGACCGAGCTCATGGGCCAACACTGCTTCGATTTCGTTCTCGTTCAATCGCGAGATCAGCGTATCGAAAAACACGATACGTTTGGTTTTACCGAAGCCGGTGAAATACGCGTTGCCGTGACTGCTGCGCCGTGAGCCGTCCATCACGAACAGACCGCTCGAGCGGAACCCGCATTTTGCCAGCAGGCGCTCGATGCGCTGCTTCAGCGAGCCGTCCTGCATCGGCGAGAATTTATTGAACAGCGGCGCCACGAACGCAGGATAGATCGCCATCATGAAAATGCTGAAGGCGACCCATACGGCCCAGACATACAGCCACCATAAGCTGCCCATGCGGCCCATCAGCCAAAGCACGGCGAACACGAGCGGCAGCCCGAATGCCGAGCCGATCGCCGCGGACTTCACCAGATCGGCGAGCCACATGCCCGGTGTCATTTTGTTGAAGCCGAAGCGAGCTTCGAGATTGAACGTTCGGTAATAGCTGAATGGAATATCGATCAGCATGGTGACGATCGCAAACAGCCCGATGAACGCTGCGCCGCGCAGGAGCTCGCTGTCGAACCAGGCGTGCGCCCAGTTGTCGAGCAATTGCAGCAGTCCGCCGAAGGTGAGAATCAGCAGCACGCCGGCGTCGACCAAGGTGTGCGTCATGCCGAATCGCGTTTTCGCGCTGCTGTAATCGGCGGCCTTGTGATGCGCGTCGAGCGTGATTTCCGACGCGAACTCGGCCGGCACGGCATTACGGTGCGCCTTGATGTACTGAACGTGGCGGTTCGCCAGCCACAGGCGAGTGGCGGTGGCGATTGCCAGCGCGAGCAGAAAGATGATGCTGAAGCTGTTCATGGAATTCTTGAGCCCGGTGGAAGGCGCCAGCGCCAACGCGCGCTTGTCGCTTATGACACAATGGCCAGCCGAAAATTCGGACGGGCGGGAAAATTATGGCACAGGATGCGAGCCGTCTCATCTGGATCGATCTCGAGATGACGGGACTCAAGCCCGACACTGATCGAATCATCGAAGTCGCACTCGTCGTTACCGATCACAATCTCGACGTCGTCGCTGAGGGGCCCGTGCGCGTCGTGCATCAAAGCGACGAGACGCTCGATGCGATGGATAGTTGGAACAAAGGCACGCACGGACGCTCCGGATTGATCGACAAGGTCAAGGCCTCGCAATTGTCGGACGCGGACGTCGAGGCCGATATGATTGCGTTTCTCAGCCAGTACATCGCGTCCGGCGTATCGCCGATGTGCGGCAATTCGATCTGTCAGGATCGTCGTTTCCTCGCGCGCTACATGCCGAAGCTCGAGTCGTGGTTTCACTACCGCAGCCTGGACGTGAGCACCTTGAAAGAACTGGTGCGCCGTTGGCGGCCGGATCTCATGCCGGGGCTTACCAAACAGGGCAAGCACGAAGCGCTCGCCGACATCTACGAGTCGATCCAAGAGCTCAAGTATTACCGCGAGCACTTCTTGAAGGTGTAGGCCTGCCCTCGTTGTCATCGCGCGCTCGTTGCGTTGCGTTGAGTATGCGATTGGAACCGCTGGTGGTGAGGTCCACTACCGCTGATCGAACGGCGCCTCCGCCATGCGACGAAGGTCATGCTTATAAATTGCGATGGCCGTAAAGCGCTGCCGGTATGAATCGAAGCAACGAATGCAGCCTGCTGGATTCGCGCCGCCACGCTTCCACCCCGCCCAAAGAAAAAGGCTCCCGCAAATCGGAAGCCTCTTTGAGGACTATCAGCGTGTCTGATAGTCGGATGCTTGTTTTACTTAGGCTGCTTTTTTACGGGCTGCTACGGCAACGGCGCTGGCTTCGGCGGTATTGGCTGCCGAGTTGAACGTGGCTTCGGTCATGCCGGCCACTTGCTTACCAGCCTTGTTCATCGCGTCGTAAGCCTGGTTCGCCACGGTGACCGCTGACTTGACGGCGGCAAACGCGAATTCCGAACCTGACGGCGCCGTTTTCGAGGCGCGGTCGATCGCTTCGGCAACACTGCGATTGAACTCGGTGACCTGAGCTTCAACCAGACGGCTGAACTCGCCGTGCGTCTCAGTAGCCCAGCCGTACACGGCACGAGCGTAACCAACGGCCTTTTCGGTATTTGCCTGCGCAAACGATGTCTGCAGCGAGCTCAGCTCCTGAACATCTTTAGCGCTGGTCAAGGCTTTTACTTGCGATACGGCGTCGGCACTTGCGGCCTTCGCGGTTTGAATATTCAGGCCAACCAATTTTTCGGTCGCGCCCTTGGCGGTCTCAGCAAAACGAAGCGCTTGTTCGATGCCGGCTTTGGTCTGCGCGCTTACTTCTTCGGGTAACGTAAACATTTGTAATTCCTCCTGCGATTGATGATGGAAGACAACACCTCTTGGGGGCCAAACAATCATGTTGCACTGCAATAAGGACGCTATTGTATTGATTTAGTGCCACGTGTCAACATGATTTCGCAGTTCTTTCCGATGAGTTCGAGCGCTGCAGAAAAAGAGAACGTCGTACCGTCTTTCACCGGAGTGTGAGGACTAACATCATTTAATGATTTCGCGCCCTGAATTGGTTTAGATCGCTAAAAAAATAGGCGCCTGCTATCGAAGGCGCCTATTGCTGCACTGTTTTAGGGTGGCGTTTTAGAGTCGCTCGTACACCGCTGCGATGCCCTGACCACCGCCGATACACATCGTCACCAGCGCGTAGCGGCCGCCGATTCGGTGCAGCTCGTGAATCGCTTTGATCGTCAGAATGCAGCCCGTTGCGCCGATCGGGTGCCCGAGCGCAATTGCGCCGCCATTGGGATTCACCTTCTTCAGGTCGAAGCCGAGGTCTTTTGCAACCGCGCAAGCCTGCGCCGCAAACGCCTCGTTCGATTCGATAACGTCCATGTCCGCGCCTTTCAGGCCGACTTTTTCCATCAACGTGCGAACGGCAGGTACCGGTCCGATGCCCATGAACTTCGGGTCGACGCCCGCGTGTGCGTAGCCGACCAGACGAGCCATCGGCTTCAGGCCTTTCTTCTCGGCTGCTTTGCGCTCCATCAGCACCACTGCGGCAGCGCCATCGTTGATAGCCGAAG
>JBBRGM010000085.1:0-12955 GCA_038240725.1 Burkholderiales bacterium
GTCGCTTCATAGTCGCCGCGCCCATCGGCCAAATCATCGCCCATATCGTGCAACAGCAGATCGGTGTACGGATGAATCGCAAGATCTGCGGCCGCTGCCATCGCCGTTTGCGCGCTGGTCTTCATCTCGGGCCCGTGACAGGCAGTGCAGCGCGCCTCGGCGAACAGCGTTTCGCCGCGCGCGACCACCGGATCGGCGACGTCGCGTCGCGCAGGCACCGCGAGTGCGCGCAGGTAAAACTCGATGTTGTCGAGCCGGCTCGGCAGCGCTTCCGGCCTGTCCTTCGCGTTACAGTTTCCCGGACTCGAGCACTTACTCGCAGACGGCGCGTCGCGACACGTCGCCTGCGAGGACGTGCAGTTTTCCTGGATGAAGATCGTCGTGGTGGCACCGATATCGTTGTGCAAAGCGGCCGCGGTCTGCTGGCGCAGCGACGATTGGTTTGCTTTCCAGCCGAAACGGCCGAGCACGCGGCGTTTCCGTTCGTAGTCCCAGACGTAATTCGGCTTGCCCGGCGCACCGGTATTCGCTTGTCCCGCGGCGATTGCGAGGACCGTTTCCTCCGCTACGGCATCGAGTAAACCGAGCCCGATCATCGCTGGGGCGATCCGCGGCGAGTACATCGTCTCCGGTCCGATGTCGCCGTAATTCATGCGCGCAAATTCAATACTCGGAACACGCAGTGCGACGAGATCACCGTTGGCATACGCCACCTCTCGCGTTTCGTAGGTGAACACCGCCTGCCCTTCCGCAGGCACGCCGGGAATCGCGCGGGTCTGCAGCTGGTCGCCATAGACAGGATGCGGCAGCGGTCCGCCGTCGCCGTTTCGTCCGGCGACGCTCAACCGTACGATCGTTCCGCGCTGCGCGACCTGACCCCACACCGGTCCTCGAGCTCGCCCGTTGCGCTCATGACATTCCGCACAGTTGTCTTCGTTGAACACCGGCCCGAGCCCCCACACCACGGTCGGCTTCGGCATAGCGCCCCACGGCTCGCTGAACTGTGCGCGGCCGTCGGCGAATTGCAGTATCTGTTCTGCGGTCAGGCGCGGCGCCGGAAGAGAAAACGCATCGGCGCCCGACGCTGGCGTTGTGAACGTTGCAGCAGTCAAGACTGCCGGATCGAGCGTCTCGACTGCGCAAACGGCCGCAGAAAATACCAGCAGGCCCGCGACCGTCAACGCCGCAATCCCGGGAATCGGATGCTTATAAATGCTGCACATCGACATCGTACGGTTTCCTCTGCTGGCCTAGTGCAACGTGCGGTCGGCGACCGTGATCCGATGCAGCAGACGCCGCTGTCCTTCGTAGCCGCCGGTGGCCGCGTGAATGACGCAGCGGTTATCCCACATGATCAGCATTGCCTGCGACCATCGATGGCGGTAGATGAATTCCGGGTTCACCTGATGCTCGTATAGCTGCGACAAAATTTGCCGCGCTTCGTCATCCGGCACGCCTTCGATGCCGATCGTATAGCCCGGGCTTACGTACAGCGCGAGACGACCGGTCTCGGGATGTGAGCGCGCGACCGGGTGGCGCTGGGTTTTCATCGCGCTGTCGCCGTACTTGATCGCCATCGAGCGGCCTTTGTCGCGCTCGCCGTACATGCCGTCCTTCGCATACCCGCGACGAGCCGAATGAATCGCCTGTTTGTCTTGCAGCAATGCCTTCATCGCGCCCGGCAAATTTTCCCATGCCGCATATTGATCTGCGAACAAAGTGTCGCCGCCGCTCGAAGGAATGACATTTCCGTAGAGCACGGTGCCGGCGGGCGTGGCAGAAAGCTCCAGTCGGAATGCCAGGTCTCGGCGAAGATCGGTGTTTTCTCTTCGGCCTCGCGCTTGACCGGTACAACGCGCGGATGTCCGGCAATCGATTCGATGTAAGGATCTTCGCCGGGCGGCCCCATGTAAGTGGCGAACCGCTCGATGTCGGCGATGGCTAGATCTTGATCCGGAAACGCAATCACCTGATGCTGCAGCCATGCTGCGCGAATCTGCGCGATCTCATCTAGGCTCAGCGCCTGCGTGAGATCGACGCCGCGGATGTGCGCGCCGCACGGTGCCGGTTGTTTCGTCACTGCAATTGACATGTACCCATCGCTCGATGAAGGCTGCCGGGCATGCCGGCCAGCGCCTGGTTCGCGGTCTACTTTACACAATGGGCGCTGCCAAAACCACGGTTACGCTCGACATTCATCTCATGCGCGATAACCCGCCGCTTGCAGCTCGAACAGCTCAGCGTAGCGGCCGCCCTCTTGCAGGAGTTGTGCGTGGGTGCCTTGCGCTTCGATCTGACCCTCGCTCAACACCAGTATGCGATCGGCCATCCGGACGCTGGAAAAACGATGCGAGATGAGCACCGCGGTCTTGCGCTCGCTCAGTTGTTTGAAGCGCTGAAACACTTCGAACTCCGCGCGGGCATCGAGCGCAGCGGTCGGCTCATCCAGAATCAAAACCTGCGCGTCGCGCATGTAGGCGCGCGCGATTGCGATCTTCTGCCACTCGCCGCCGGAGAGATCGACGCCGGTGCGAAAACGTTTGCCGACGATTTGATCGTAGCCTGCCGGCAACTTGCGGATCACCTCGTCCGCAAGACTGCTGCGCGCGGCCGATTCAATGCGCGGACGGTCATCCTGCGCTTCGATGCGCCCCACCGCGATGTTCTCTGCGGCGGTGAGATGATAACGAACGAAGTCCTGAAATATCACGCCGATGTTCGACCGCAGCTCATCGAGGTCGTACTCGCGCAGGTCGTGGCCGTCCAATAAAATCCGGCCTTCGTCCGCGTCGTACAGCCGCGCGAGCAATTTGACCAGCGTGGTTTTGCCGGCGCCGTTTTCGCCGACGAGCGCGAGCACCTCGCCGGCTTTCAATGTAAAGCTGAGATGGCGCACCGCCCATCGCTCGGCACCCGGATAACGAAAGCCGACATCTTCGAACACGAAGCCTTCGCGAATCGGTTTCGGAAACGGCACCGGATTCCTCGGTGACACGATCTCCGGTTCGATTTCGAAGAACGAGAACAGATCGTCGAGATACAAGGCCTGCCCGGCCAGTTGCGAGAAGCCGATCAGCAAGCCTTCCAGCAGCGTGCGCAGACGCCGGAACGATCCGGACAGAAACGTCAGGTCGCCGATCGAGAAGTCGCCGCGCAAGGTGCGCCATGCAATGAAGGCATACGCCAGGTAATACGCAACGGTGCCGATTGCGGTCAGCAACCCGCCCCAGGCCGCGCGCCGAATCGCCAGCTTGCGATTGGCAGCATAGAAGCTCTCGGACAACACGCGATAGCGTTCGATGAGAAACGCGTTGAGCCCGAAGATTTTTACTTCCTTCGCGGTATCGGTGCTCGCGCCGGTCATGCGCACGTAGTCGAGCTCGCGCCGCTCGGATGCGCGCGCGTAATTCAGAAAATAACTTTGCGCGTTGAAGTGCGCTTCGCCGACAAACGCGGGGACCAGCGCAACCGCCAGCAGTACGATCAGCCACGGCGCATAGATCAGCAGCCCGGCGGCAAACGATACAATGGTAACGACGTCCTGCGCTTGTCCGAAGATCTGACCGATGAGCGCCATGCGTCCCATCGTCTGTCGCCGCGCGCGATCGAGCTTGTCCTGCAGCTCGCTGTCTTCGAAGTCTTCGAGATCCAGGGTCGCCGCATGCTCCATCAGGCGAATGCTGGTGATGTTGGAGAAGCGCTCCGATAACAGTCCATCGACCAGCGAGACGACGCGCCCGAGCACATCCGACAGCACCGCGAGAGCCAGCTCCAGGCCAAGCAGCGCGAGCAGGTGATCGACTGCGCCGCTGCCGAGCAGCTCGCGCAGTGAGTCGTGCACGCCGGCGGTCTGCGTGAGCCGAATCACCTCATCGATGATCAGTTTGCCGACGTACAGCGTGGCGACCGGCAGGAACGCACGCGCCAGTCGCGCGACGATGTCGACGATCGTGAGGATCGGGCTGGTCTGCCAAACGAGCTTGAGAAACGGCGGCAGGTTGCGCAACGCGCCCAGCCGTTCGCGCCACGAGCGGGGCATTGGCGCGCCGTGCGCGGATACACTTTTTTCGCCTTGCGCTACGGACATGCCGGAGACCAGCGAGTCGACGGGCGCTCAGCCCAACGAAACGTGAGAAGGCATCTCTCGGGGCTATCGTTGCGATCGCTCGAGTTGATGCGCAGCATCGATCGCAGTTCCGACAAAGTCGCTCGGATCTCAGCGACATTCATGCTGTTGGTCCGTCGACTCTAAGAATGATGGGGGTACGTTGAGCAACGGACTTTTTCTTTTGAATAAGTCCTGCAGACCGCGCGATGAAAAGCGGGAATTCCAAGTCTTCGTCGACTCGACCGCCGCGATGCGTAGCGGTCCCGACGCGTAGTCTTCGCGACAGGCCGGCGGTGCCAAATCAACCAGGCTTACCGTCGACGCGGGCCCGGGTAAGCGGAACCCAGTAGCGCACCGCGTACAACCCGAAGCCCGCAGACCACGAGGCCGCAGAGATCAGCACGCAGGCTGCATAGTGCGCAGGCAACAGCAACGGACCGAATACTCGAATCACGGCGGCAGCGAGGATCAACGAATAGCAGACCGTGTCCGCAGCGTTCGCCATCAGCGGACGCCCGGTGTGTCCTTTCGCGGTTCTGGTCATCATGCCGATCGTGAGCCCTCCAATTGCGCCTACAGTCAGCGCGTGGGTCGGAGTTGCCGCAGCGATGAGCTGCAGCTCGCTCGCCACCCGCAGGGCGAAATGAATCGGTATCCATGCATAGGCGGCGTGCAACACCCATACGAGCGGCGTGCGAAATGTTTTATGCGGCGCCCATAGCGACCACCGCATACCGTGGATGAGCGCTGCACAAACAAGTGCGACAACGAGGAGCACTCCCTTGATCTGAATGGCGTCCAATAAAGTCACGACTACTACCACGCCTACAGACGCTCGTTCGATGAGCGGATAACGCTGCGAATTCACGCCCGGAATCGCGCCCATCGTGAACATCGGAATAACTCGACCGGCCATGATGGTCATGACTAACAGCACAAGGTCGAGAGCGACTTGGATGCCGACCCAGGCCGGCGTTGCCCAGCCAACAATATAAGTAAGGTGCACGCATAGTACGGCGGCCGCGATGAGCACGAGAACGGCGACGAAGACATAGTTTCGCCGATTGCGAGCCTTGAACAGCGGAATGCCGATGCCGATCGCCACCGCGAGCGGAAAGGCTGCATTCACGAGTGCCGAGAGCCAGGCCCACGGCGTTAAGATCAGTACGCGACCGCAGACCCATAACGCTGCGATCGCCATCAGCCATGCGTCGGTGGGAGTTGGGCGACCGGCCCAGTTGCGAACTGCGGTGAAGAGAAATCCCGCGATCACCGCCAACGTGAAGCCGAACAGCATCTCATGTGCATGCCACACGGGACCGGGAAGGTAACTCGCGCTCAACCATCCCGCATACTGAGCAGCCCACAGCGCGATAGACAGCGCCGCAAAGACGCTTGCGAGGAGATAGAAGGGTCGGAAGCCGAGTTGCCACAAAGCGAAGCCAGGCGGCGCCGAACGTTCGCGGTGCGGTGAATCTATGTCGACAGTAGTAGACAAGTTGGTCGCCTCATTTAGTTCCGGGCGGTTTCGCATCCCTGCTCGTAATGCGCAACACGCCGAGTTTCGCTTTCTGAATTCGCAGCGGATTCTCCAGTTCTGCTACTGCAGAATCCGCAGTTTGAACCAACTTGTCCCCGCCTGCGATCGAGTCCATCGTCGGGGCGGCGGATATTTTCACGCCAGACATAGGTTCGTCGGAGCGATTGGTCATCGAAAACTTAATCCGATCGCCCACTCGCGCACGCAGGATCGGCCCTGGCACCTGGTCGCCGAACGTCCATGCGCTGAACAGGACGCCGGCGCGATCT
Organism: Burkholderiales bacterium; assembly: GCA_038240725.1. Lineage (GTDB taxonomy): Bacteria > Pseudomonadota > Gammaproteobacteria > Burkholderiales > SHXO01 > SHXO01. The sequence continues at coordinate 5,918 of JBBRGM010000085.1, forward strand.
CGATAATTTTATGCGTCGTGTCGATCCGGATCTCTTTCACAGCGTCCGTCACCAATGGCTTGACCGCCGCATCCATGTTCAGCGCGCTACCAGCGGCAAAAGCGCCGGTGTGGCGCTCGTTGGTGCGCTTAGCGGGGCCAGGCTTGAAGTTCATTTTGGTTACGTCGTACAGATTGCGGGAGACGGGCGCCGCGGGCTTCGGCTCTGCCTGCGCGTTGCAACCGGCGAGCAGCAGCATTGCCACCAGCGCCATATGGATCTTCCAATCTGACGAACGCTGATGGCCGCTGCGTCTGCTTAGCTTCATTATTTCCTGTCGACGTCGGAGATGCCGTGGCAGACTGTGCGCGTGGTCCTGTGCGATTGCGGCCGGTAAAAGCCACCGACGCGCATCGATAATGAACGAAGCCGACAACACCAAGGCGCGCACTGCGCACAAGAGGAGAAGTCGGCTCATAACGCACTCGTATCCATTCGCTTGCGTATTGAAACGCATCGCCGCAAAAGCAGTTAGGCTGTACGAACGCGACTGCCGCATCGGTTGATATATACGGCTCAATCGGTGAGAATCCTACTGACCAGACAAAAATAAGAGGCGATCACAGCCCATCATCAAGCGAGTATCCAACTGCCGAGCAGACATGCGATGATCGATTTCGGTTTTGGTCGGTGGCTGCTGGTCGGCGTGGCGGCGCTTCTAGTGTTGCCCTTTCGTGCCCAGGCTGATGACGCCGCCATCCCCGCGTTCAAGACGCTGGACTCGATGGAAGCGCGTGTCCAAGGCTGCGTCACCTGCCACGGGCAACGCGGCCAAGGCACCAACAACGACTATTTTCCCCGCCTCGCCGGCAAGCCGGCTGGTTATCTGTACAACCAGTTGGTGGCATTCCGCGATGGCACGCGCAAGTATGCTCCGATGAATTATCTGGTGGCGTACCTGCCCGACGCCTATCTGCGCGAGATCGCGGAGCACTTCGCGAAAGAGCGCCCGCCCTACACGCCACCCAGCACGCCGACTGCATCGCCCGCTGCGCTGGACCGCGGTTCCCAATTGGCCACGCAAGGCGACCCGGCGAAACAGATTCCCGCTTGCATGGCGTGCCACGGCACTGCATTGACGGGAATGGAACCCGGAATTCCTGCGCTGGTTGGCCTGCGCAGCAACTATCTAACTGCACAACTCACGCGCTGGCGCTCGAAGGAAAGGCATGCGGCCACGCCGGACTGCATGCAGCGCGTCGCGAGCCGCTTGTCGGACAGCGACATACTCAATGTCTCCGCCTGGCTCGCATCGCGACCGGCACCGGTCGATCCGACGCCAGTCCCACAGAGCGCTGTGCGCATGCCGCTTGCATGCGGCAGCCAACAATAGGCTTACGGAGCGCATGAGGATTCGCTCGCCACTCCCTGTTAGCCGCGCTGCCGGCGCATTGACGGTCCTGGCGTTGATCGCGCTGGCAACGATGACCCCGCTGCGCAGCCGGGGCGCAGAAAGCGCGGCACCAGGCACTACCACCGACATCATCAAGAAGGGCGAATATCTCGCGCGCGCGGGCGACTGCGTGGCCTGCCACACCGTACCCGGCGGCAAACAATTCGCGGGGAGGCGCGCGATGCCCACGCCGTTCGGCAATCTCTACGTGCCCAACATCACGCCCGACGACAAGACCGGCATCGGCAAGTGGAGTGCGGACGATTTCTACAAGACGATGCACAACGGCCGCTCGAAAGACGGCACGCTGCTCTATCCGGCCATGCCGTTTGCAGCCTACACCAAGGTCACGCGCGCGGATTCGGACGCAATCTACACTTACTTGATGTCGACACCGCCGGTGCGCCAGGCCAATCGCCCGCACGAGCTGCGCTTTCCGTTCAACCAGCGGCAGTTGCTCACCGGCTGGCGCACGCTGTACTTCACGGAAGGCGAGTATCAGCCCGACCCGCAGCGCAGCGCCGAATGGAACCGCGGCGCGTACCTGGTGCAGGGTCTGGGTCACTGCTCGATGTGCCACACCGCGATCAACGCGCTCGGCGGGTCGAGCGAATCCAACGCCCTGCAAGGCGGCATGATCCCGAACCAGAACTGGTACGCACCGTCACTCACGTCGAACCGTGAAGCGGGTCTGGGCGAATGGCGCATCGAAGACATCGTCGATCTGCTACAAAGCGGTGTGTCCCATCGCGGAACGACATATGGGCCGATGGCTGAGGTGGTCTACAACAGCCTGCAGTATCTGAGCGACGAAGATGTGCGCTCGATGGCGGTTTATCTCAAGGCGCTGGCGTCACCCGACCAACCGGCTCGTGAAGGACCGAACGTCGCGCAGCTGGTGCAACCCAGGGTGCTCGAACTGGGCCGCAAGATCTACACCGCGCAGTGCGCGATGTGCCATGGCGCGGACGGCAAAGGCTCGCCGCCGTCGTATCCACCGTTGGCGAACAACCAGTCCATCGAGATGGCATCCCCGGTCAATCCCATCCGCATGGTGCTCAACGGCGGCTACGCGCCCGGCACGAAGAAGAATCCTCGACCGCACGGCATGCCGCCGTTTGCGCATCTGCTCAACGACCAAGAAGTAGCCGCGGTGGTGACCTACATCCGCGTGTCGTGGAACAACAGCGGCCTGCCGGTCACGCCCAAGGAAGCAAACGAGATTCGTTCGGCCACGCTCGATTGAACCGTCACTTTCGGAGCCTTCATGCCACCCCCTGCTGACTCGCCGGAACTCGGCAACACCGATGGCCTGGACCAGAACGTCGTCGACGAAGTGGTGCAGCGCCCGCCGCTCGGGGCATTGGCCGTCGCGGGTACGTCCACATTCATCGTGCTCGCGATCGTCATCTTGTTCTATTTCTTCGTGTACCTGCCGCGCGGCATCGTGCAGTAGGCGCTCATGCTGAATTCCTCTGCAACTGCCGACGCGGATGGCGCCGAAGCTGTCGCGGCGCGCGCCGAGAAACGCTGGATGATCGTCGTCGCGCTCATCATCGTGCTGCTGCTTGTGATGATGATCTTCACCGGCTTGCACTGGGCCGCGATGCCGCCCTCACGCGTCGAGACGGTCGACCCGCGCAAATTGCACATCTCGGGCGAGTTCGTCGAAAGCAATCTCGGCACTGCGGTGGAGACCGACGGTCGCGTGATCGTGCGATTGATCGGCCAGCAGTATTCGTTCACGCCACAGTGCATCGTCGTGCCGGTCGATACGCCGGTCACGTTCCGCGCCACCAGTTCCGACGTGATCCACGGCTTCATCGTCGGCAGGAGCAACGTCAACACCATGCTGGTTCCCGGTTTCGTCGCGACTTTCACGACCACCTTCAACAAGCCTGGCGAGCAACTGATGCCCTGCCACGAATTCTGCGGAACCGGCCACGAAGGAATGTGGGGGCGCGTGCAGGTGATGGAACGCGACGTCTTCCTGGCGCAAGCGGCGAAGAGTCGGAGGCTGAGCTGTGTTCAACACTAGGAAACTCGTGCTCGCCCATTTCTGGGTGGCCTTCGGCGCCTTCGCGGTTGCGATCCTGCTCGGCGAATGGCAGATGTATGTGCGCAGCCCACTGGCTACGTGGGTGAGCAATCCGGAACTGTATTACCGCTCGGTGACGGCGCACGGCACCGTGATGGGCTATGTGTTTCCCACGCTAGTCGCGATGGGCTTCGGTTACGCGATTAGCGAAATCTCGCTGGGCCGCCCGCTGAAAGGCGTGAAGTGGGCATGGGCCGGCTTCTGGCTCGTCGTTGTCGGCACGGTGATGGCCTCGGTGCCGATCGCTGCGGGCAAGGCCTCGGTGCTCTACACCTTCTACCCGCCGATGATAGGCAACGTGTTCTATTACCTCGGCGTCGTGCTGGTGGTCGTCGGCTCGTGGATCTGGGTCGCGCTGATGTCGATCAATCTTTTCCACTGGAAAAAGGACAACCCCGACAAACCGGTGCCGCTGGCGATGTTCGGCAATGTTGCCGGCGCCTATCTGTGGGCGTGGACGGCGGTGGGTGCCGCCGTGGAAATTATCTTCCTGATCCTGCCGGTAGCCTTACGTTTTAAGACCACGATCGACGCGGGTCTTGCACGTGTGTTTTTCTCGTGGACCTTGCACGCCATCGTCTACTTCTGGCTGATGCCGACCTACATCGCCTTCTACACGATCGTCCCGCGCGCGATCGGCGGACGCCTCTACAGTGACACGATGGGCCGCGTCGCGTTCGTGCTGTTCCTCGTGTTCTCCATGCCGATCGGCATTCATCATCTGTTTGCCGATCCGCAGGTTGGCGCCGGCTTCAAGTTTATGCACGCGGTGTTCACGGCGATGGTCTCGGTGCCGACGTTCCTCACGGTGTTCACGATCGTCGCCTCGGTCGAGATTGCAGCGCGGCTGCGTGGGGGCAAAGGCCTGTTCGGCTGGGTCAAGGCGCTGCCGTGGCAGAACCCGACGATGCTGGCGGTGACCTTCTCTTTCATCATGCTGGGCTTCGGCGGTGCTGGCGGGCTCATCAACATGAGCATGCAGATGAACGAAACCATTCACAACACGCAGTGGGTGACTGGGCACTTCCATCTGATTTTCGGCGGCGCGATCGTCATCATGTATTTCGTAATCGCCTACGAGCTGTGGCCGCAACTCACCCAATGCGCCGCCCTGCCGCAGAGACTGATGCGCACCCAGCTCTGGCTCTGGTTCATCGGCATGCTGGTGCTCACGCTGCCGTGGCACTTCGTCGGCTTACTCGGCATGCCGAGGCGCATGGCATATTTCGACTATCGGCACCCCGACATCCAGCCCCAGGCGTGGGGCGTGACGGCGTCGGTGATCGGTGGCGCCGTGCTGGTCATCTCGGCGTTGCTGTTCATCTACATCCTCTGGCGGGCACATCGCGCGCCGAAGACGACGCCTGCATTATTTCAATTCAGCAGCGCAGTGCATGCGCCTGTCCGCGTGCCGGTGGCACTCAACGGCTTCGGCTTGTGGATCGCCTTGATGATCGGTCTCACCATCATCAATTACGGTTTCCCGATCGCGCAGTTGATCGCTACGCCGGAGAGCTCGGTGCCGGCAGTGCCGATCGGAGACGCGAGATGAGCACGGAGAAGCTCTACAGCTTGCGCAACCCGTGGTTCGCCTGGAGCGTCGGCGGCGTAGTAGTCGTCGCATTGGCCTCGATTCTGATCGGCTTCGTGTGGCTGCCCTCGATGCACAAGGATGTGTCCGCCGACGGGCTGTGGGCGATGATCTGTCGCGCGGCCGGGGTCTCGACGAGTTGGTACCGGGGTCCGCCCGTGCAGGCCTCACGGCCTTCGACCGACGTCGTACTGACACCCGACTTCCTGCGGCACGCCGACGCGGTCGAGATCGGGCGCGGCGCAACGCTGGCGATGCAATGCACGATGTGCCACGGCGCGCGCGGCATGAGCGAAGCAAGCTCGCCGAACCTCGCCGGGCAGTATCCCGAAGTCATCTACAAGCAGTTGCGCGACTACCAAAGCGGACAGCGTCAGAGCGTGGTGATGGAAGCGCTGGCGAAAGGGCTGAAAGACGAGGACATGCGCGACCTCGCGGCGTACTACGCGTTTCTGCCGCGCGCCACACGGCCGAGCGACATCGGCGGTAGCGAAGCTGTGCCCGCGCTCGTGAAAGTAGGCGACCCATTGCGCAACATTGCGCCCTGCGCCGCGTGCCACGGCGGCATGGATCGCAAGACCGGGAGTCCGTGGCTGGAGGGTTCGCCGGAGCTCTATGTACTGACGCAGCTTCACGACTTCGCCAAGGGCGCGCGGCACAACGACATCAATGGGCAGATGCGCAACGTCGCCCGACAGATGACGACAGACGAAATGGCGGCTGTTGCGGCCTACTACGCGTCTCGTCCAGACGCGGACGGTACATCATTGAAGCACGCCGGTCGCTGAAGTGCTGCCGCGCTGAAGAAGTGTGGCCCCAACAGATGGTTGCGCTGCCGGACATGCTTCTCCGAGAATAACCAATGCATCTTTCGGGCGCGAGAAATCGCGCCCAATCCTGAGTGCGCCGAAACATCCGCTCGATCTCGTTGCGCCGCTCATAGAGGAGCCTCTGACGAAACCGGTGGACGGGCGTAAACAGCCGTTTCGTGACAGTCCGTGCTCGCTCGGTGCAATCGGCTACGCTAGTTACTTGCATGATGCAAGTAACTAGCGTACAGTGGCGGCATGCAACGAAAAAGCTTCGGCCAAATGAAGTGCCCCATCGCGCGCAGTCTCGAACGAGTCGGCGAATGGTGGAGCATCCTGATTCTGCGCGACGCCCTGCACGGGATGACGCGCTTCGACCAGTTCGAGCAGAGTCTCGGTATCGCGCCCAACATGCTGACGCGCCGCTTGAGCGCGTTGGTTGACGCCGGTCTGCTCGAGCGTAGTCAATATAGCGAGCGCCCGCCCCGTTACGAATATCTGCTGACTGAGCGCGGCCGCGACTTCCGTCCGGTCATCGTCGCGCTATACGCCTGGGGCAATAAGCACTTTGCACCCGAAGGCGCGAGCGTGTTGCTGGTCGACGCCAAGACCGGCGATGCCGCCGATCCGGTAATGGTCGATCGCGCATCGGGGCGCGCACTGGTCGAGCCGGACTACATGTTCACGCCTGGCCCTGCCGCGAGCGCGAGTACGCGCCGCAAGTACGCAACGCGAGGCAGTGCCGCCGTCGGCAGCGTCACGCCGCCTGCGCGCGCACGCACGTCGCGTAGCTCGCGCAAATCGAAGAGCCCAGCGTGAACGCGCCCATGCCGCTCGAGCAACGCGATGCCGTCGAGCGCGTCGCCATGAACCCGCGCACTCGCCTGCTGCTCGAAGGACCCATCGTGCCGACGCTGCTGCGCTTAGCATGGCCGAACATTCTGGTGATGCTCGCGCAGGCATCCACCGGCTTGATCGAGACGTGGTGGGTGTCGCGGCTGGGAATCGATGCGCTGGCCGGTATGGCTGTCGTGTTCCCCGGCTTCATGATGATGCAAATGCTTTCGGGCGGCGCGATCGGCGGCGGCATTTCCTCCGCAATCGCGCG
>JBBRGM010000086.1:0-12941 GCA_038240725.1 Burkholderiales bacterium
TTCGCAGCCGTGCATCATGAACGCGCCGTCCCCGACCAGCGCGATGCAAGTCTTGTCGGGGCGGCCGATCTTGGCGCCGATCACAGCGCCGACTCCGAAGCCCATCGGGCCCATCGCCAGCGAGCTGTGCATCTCCTGCGGCGGATCGACGGTGAAGTAATGAATGCCCCAGCCGACGCAGCTTGCGCAATCGAGAAAGATCAGCGAATCGCGCGGCAGCGATTTTTGCAGCACACGCACGATGGCCGCCGGTTCGATCGGAGATGCGCTCGATTCGTACTCCTGCTGACTGTAGTACGGCGAGCTCTGCTTGATGGCGGCTACTTCGGCCTGGCGCAGCTGCACGTCAGCGGCGTTCGGCGGAAATTCCGGGAGCAATTCCACTGCCTCGCGCAAAAACGCGCCGACTTCGCCGACAATGCCCAGTGTGACCGGCATGGAACGGCCGATCGCGTGCTGGTCGAGATCGACCTGGATGAAGGGACCGCTGTCCGCCGGCAACAGCATGGGATTCCAATTGTTGCTCGAGAGCCCACGCAGACTGGTTCCCAGAACGAGCAGGCCATCGTAAGGCGTCGGCTGCTGCGTCATCCACATCGGTGCCCAGGTGTTGCTTGCGAAGCCGTAAATGCGCAACGACAGCGCGTGCGATTCCGGAAAGACGCCTTTGCCATCCGGCGTGGTCATTATTGGAATCGCGTAGCGCTCGGCGAAAATGACCAGCGACTCCAGCGTGGAGTTGTCGCGCAGCGCTTCACGGCAGCCGCTGCCCAGGAAGATGAGCGGCCGCTTGCATGCCAGCAGTTGCCCGATCGCCTGGCGCACCTGGCTGCGGTCCACACCACTCGGCGTCGCGCGGTAATTCGCCGGACTCTTGGGAATGTTGATCGTCGGGCTGGGCGGACTGGGCGCCGGCAGCGGCGTAGTCACAATCTCGTTGGAAACATTGTTGGGCACGCTGATGTGCGCCATGCCGCGCGGAATGCTGAGCGCGTCGCGCAACGCCTGCTCGATCAGCGTCTGAGTTTCGGACTGGTCGGTGAGCTCCGCGCTATAGCAGGCGGCCGCTTTGTAGATTGCGTGTACGTCGAGATCGGCGTCGAGTCCCTCCTGGAGAAAACCTTTCCCGAAGTATTGCTCGGCAACCTCGCCGGTAATCAGCAGCAAGCCGCTGCCATCGTTCTGCGCGTTCATGGCACCGGTGAGCGCGTTGGTCGCGCCTGGGCCCGAAGTCACCATCACCACACCGAGCTTGCCGGTCGCGCGATAGTAGCCGTCCGCGATGTACGCCGCGCCGGTCTCATGGCGGCAGATGACGTAGTCGAACTTGCTCCGCTGGTTCTTGAACTCAACCAATAGATTGAAAAGGCCACCGCCGGGAATTCCGAATACTTTATCCACGCCCTCGAGGCCGAGGTACAGGAGAAGCACTTGAGCAACCGTTTGATTGGTGTGAGAGGTGACGTAAGAAGGCGGGACCATGGACGATCTCCTATTCTTGATCTACTTGCGATCCGCATTATTGCCGCATGCGGAGTGAATCCGACAGCGCATCGCGGCAACCTTCTGGTCAACATATACCGCGCGAAGCCCAAACGCGCCTGTGGGTTTATTCGCAGTGAATATGGCCGAAGAATTTCAATTAACTTCCACCGCGCTTCTATTGTCAACTTGTCGAGAGAGATTCAAGCGCAGATTTACGCTGTCGCTGAGCACGGAGCGCGAGACATCGCTCACGTTGCGATGAGCGCGCCTCGACGTTGCGCTGATTTCGCGAAGAGCGGCAACGCTCCCGTCAGCCCAGACAGAAATTGTCCGAACGTACCGTGAGCCGGAACGACGTGACCTCGATCTTGCGAGGGTCGGGCAATCCCGCCCTCGCTTCAATGCCGGACCCGTCTCGTTAGCCGTCCTGCGGATAACGATGCAAGGGTCCGCAAATATCTCGAAGCACGCAATCGCGTGCAAAGAGGAGGCGCGTGCCTGTGTCGCCGCGAGCCTGAGCCCTCAAATGGCGTTGGCGGCAACGTCGGGTCAGCGATGTACCGAAGCGGTAAGCTCGCGCGAGTAGACCTCCCACGACCGCGCCGGCGCCCGCGCCGGGATCGCATGACGAACATCCGGATTGATCAGCGACATCGGCCACATGCCATTGGCGATGCGCACGGCCTCTTCGCCGAGCTGCGTCTGCGCGCGTTCCCACGCAACCTCGGAATAACTCGCGTAGTGATTCGTAAGCGAGACGTTGTCCATTTTGAGCAACGGATTGTCGCGACCGACCGGCTCTTGCTCGAACACGTCGAGCCCGGCGCCCGCGATGCGTCCCTGCTGGAGCGCCTCGATCATCGCGGCTTCGTCGACAACGCCGCCGCGTGCGCAGTTGATCACGTAGGCAGAGGGCTTCATCACGGCGAACTGCGCGTGACTGATGAGATGGCGCGTTTCCGTGTTGAGATAAATGTGCACGCTCAGATAGTCGGAACGCCGGCACAAATCGTCCAGCGAGCTCGTCATCTCGACACCGTGTTCGAGCGCATCCCATGACGCCACATAGGGATCGTAGGCGATGACCTCCAGGCCGAACGCTTTGGCTTTGCGCGCGACGGCGCGGCCGATGTCGCCCAGTCCGACGATACCGAACACCTGGCCGGCGATGTGCCCCATCGGCGGGAGATGCTTGCGCGTCCATTCGCCATTTCTGACCAGCTTGTCGTGCAGCACGAATTTTCGCGAGCAGATTAGAAAATGCATCATCGTGTGGTTCGACACTTCCTCGGTGCCGAACGAGGCGGTATTGGCCAGGATGACGCCGTTTCGCGTTGCCGCATCGAGATCGATGTGATCGAATCCATGTCCGAACGAAACCAGGCCTTTGCAGCGGCCGTGCAATCCCATGTGCGCAAATGCGGACGAGTCGAACGCGTGGCCTTTGACCATCGCAACGTCGACGTCGCGCAACGCCTGCGCCAGATCGGCGGCGCTGCTGCCTTGGTAGCGAATCAGCGATCCGCCGGCTTGCCGAATCGCGCGGCCTTGTTGTTCGACCGAGGCAGGCGACACGTCGCCTGCCAGTGCTGGGTCGACATAGAGTACTTTGATGGGCTGCTTCATGATGTGATCGTTAGCCATAGAGTTGGGTGGATGGACCAGGCGCCGCTTCGCTCGATAAGGCGGGAGCTCGCGGTTCGAGTCGATCGCCGTGTCGCGCACGCCGTACTTGTGCCGAATCGACCGTTGGCTAAAATGCATCGGCCGGAGGGTCGTTCCGGTCATAGTTTTATAGCCGCGCGCTGGACGACGACGGGCAACAGTTTAATGGCTGTCGAGCCGTTATGTGTAGCAGCGCCGGCGCCTGCGGAGAATGCCCGGACAAACCGATTTCAAATGACCTGCCAGCCATGAAAGCGCGAATGCCGACCTGGTCTCAATGTCCCGCTTGAGAATGCCGAAAACGCTTGCCAACCCGATGTCGAAGGCGTTCGCCATGAGCCTGTCTGTCTCTTGATGGCCCAGCTCGATCCTAAACAATCGGTACGGCTTCGCGTCTTCGCGATGGCGGCGGGCAGCTACCTGATTGGCTATCTGGTGCTGGTGCTGTCGTACTTCCTCGGCATGGTAGACATCTATACGTTGATCTATCTTGCGCTGCCGTTCGCGATACCGAACGTGACCTTCTACCTCCTGTTCAGGACCGGCCTGAATCTCAAGTTTCATGATCCATCGCTGACAGTCGAGCAGATCATTGTCGCCACGGTGGTCATCATGTGCACCGTGTACCTGGGAGATCAGGTGCGAGCGCTGATTCTGCTGTTCTACCTGATCCTGTTTGTGTTCGGCTTGCTGCGACTTAATACGCGGCAGCTTTTGGGCATCGGATGTTATGCCCTGATCACGTATGCGGGGGTGATTGTTCTGGTGGTCCACGTCAAGCCGGAACGCGTCAATCTACGCATGGAGATTCTGCAGGGGCTCGTGCTCGGGCTCGGCCTTATCTGGTTCGCGCTGGTCGGCGGTTACATCAGCACGTTGCGTGACAAACTGCGGCAGTCGCTGAAAACCATTCAGCAGATGGCGAGCCACGACGAGCTCACCGGTGTGTTCAATCGCCGCCACCTGAACGAGGTGCTGGAAATGGAACGAAGCCGCAGCATTCGCAGCGGCGAAGACTTCTCGGTCGGAATTCTGGACATCGATCACTTCAAGCGCGTGAACGACACGCTCGGCCATTTCCAGGGCGACGTGGTGTTGAAGCAGTTTGCGCTCGAAGCGAAAAATAGCCTGCGCACGATCGATCAGTTCGGGCGTTATGGCGGCGAAGAATTCCTCGTGATTTTGCCGCGCACGAATATCGAAGGGGCGAATCTGTGCGCGGAACGTATCCGCCGGCTGACTGAACGTATGGTCTTTCCATCGCTCGGCGAAGGCTTCGCGATCACCGTGTCGATCGGCATCGCGGAATATCGGAAGTCGGAAGATCTGAAGGAAACCCTGTTGCGTGCCGATGCCGCGTTGTACCAGGCGAAACGCGAGGGCCGCAATCGCGTGCACGGCGGCAGTGGCGTGCCGGTGTGGCCCTGAACTGCAGGGGCTGGGGGCTCGGGGCTAGGGGCTAGGGAATGCACTAAAGCGCCGCGCGCTCGCCGTACTCCCTAGCCCCCAGTCCCTAGCCCCTCGCGAAGCGCCCATAGTGCTGTCGATCGCTCCGCTCGACGGTGCAAACTGAAATACCGCATTCAGCTTCCTTTCAGGTCGCATTCTCTATACTCGGCACCAGTCAATCGATTCAGGTGTCGATCGTGCCGTATTCCATACGCAGCAAAACCAATCTCGTTCGATCCGTCGTATTCGCTTTGTGTGCGACGTTATTCGCGGTGCCCGCAATCGCGGACAGCGATCACCTCATCGCTCGCAAGCTGCGCGAGTCGGGCGAGATTCTGCCGCTGGAAAAAATTCTGGAACGCGCGCGCGCCGCCAAGCCCGGTCAGATCATCGAGACCGAGCTCGAGCGCAAAAAGGGTCGATACGTCTACGAAGTTGAGATACTCGATCCGGCAGGGCAAGTGTGGGAAGTGAAGCTCGATGCGAAGACCGGCGAGCTGATCAAGATCGAGCGCGACGACTGATCATGCGCGTATTGCTGGTCGAAGACGATACCGAGCTTGGACCGCAACTGAAAACTGCGCTGGAGCGCAGCGATTACGCGGTCGATCTCGTTGCCGACGGCATCGAAGCCGAGATGCTCGGCGAGAGTGAGCCGTACGATCTTGTGTTGTTGGATTTGGGTTTGCCCGGCCGGCCAGGATTGAATGTCTTGACCAACTGGCGCGCGCGCGGCCATTCGGTACCCGTAGTCGTGCTTACTGCACGCGGCAGCTGGCAGGAAAAAGTGGCAGGGTTCAAAGCCGGCGCGGATGACTACCTCGGCAAACCGTTTCAGCTCGAAGAATTGATCGCGCGTATCGGCGCCGTCCTAAAACGCAGCCGCGGCGCTACACCGGGTCCCTTGAGCGTTGCCGGCATCACGCTCGACGAAGACGCGCGCCGGTTGCTGGGACCGGCAGGAGAAATCGTCGACCTCACCGGCATCGAGTTTCGTCTCCTCCGCTGCTTCATGCTGCACCCCGGCCAGGTGTTGTCGAAGACGCAACTCGGCGAGCATATCTACGACTACGACGGCGACAAGGACAGCAACGTGATCGAGGTCTATGTTAACCGGCTGCGTCAGAAGCTCGGCCGCGATCTGATTCAGACGCGACGCGGCCACGGTTACGTGTTCGGCGAGAAATCGTGAGATGGTCGCTCAGGTCGCGTCTGTCATTCGGCCTTGCGCTAAGCGGCGTGCTGCTGGTTGGTTTGCAGTGGGCGGTTGCGAGTCTGGCGATAGAACGTCTGACGTCGAGTCAACTGCTGGCGCGACTGGAGCGCGATGCCGAGAGCCTGGTAGCCGGCGCATACGTCAATGCGCAAGGCACACTGGAGATCGATCCGGCGCGAGTGAGTGCGGTGTATCAGCGGCCATTCTCGGGCCACTACTACATCGTCCGCAGCGGCGAACAAATCATTTCGTCGCGTTCGCTATGGGATACGACGCTGACCGTGCCGACGCTGGCGGCCGGTGGGGAAGTGGAGATTCACGTGACCGGTCCGGAGCGGCATCCGTTGCTGCTGCAGGCGCGCACTTATCGCAAACAAGGACGCGAGATGACCGTAGCCGTGGCTGAAGATTTGAGCGAGCTGAACGCCGGATTGCGCAACTTCCAGTTGATCTACGGCGCGGTGTCCGCGCTCGTGCTCGGCGTGCTGTTGCTGGTACAGCGAGCGATCGTCAGCCGCAGCTTGCGTCCAATCGAAGCCGTCCGCGAAAACATGGTGCGATTGGAACGCGGCGAGGTCGCCCGCATCGAGACTGCAGGGCCGGCCGAAATCGCGCCACTCATCGCTGAGTTCAATCGCCTGCTCGATAGCATGAACAACCGCTCGCGTCGCTCGCGCGAAGCATTGGGGAATCTGGCGCACGCATTGAAGACGCGGCTGACGGTGCTGGGTCACGCGACGCAAGCGCCGGAGCTGGTAGCGCATCCAAGCCTTCGGCAGACGCTGCATGCATCCGCCGACGACATGCGCTGCATCGTCGAGCGAGAGCTCAAGCGCGCGCGCCTCTCCGGCAGCGCAATGCCGGGACAGCGCGTGAATCTGGAAAGCGAGATCGACGAACTGGTGCGCACGCTGCAAAGCATTTATCGGGACAAATCGCTGCATATCAATTGGGAAGTAGCGCCCGAGGCACAGTTCAAAGGTGACCGCGAAGACCTGCTGGAGATGCTCGGCAACTTGCTCGACAACGCGTGCAAATGGAGTCGAGGCCGGGTGCAACTGACCGTGAGCGCGCTCGATGGCACTTGCTTCGTGATCGAAGACGACGGACCGGGAGCCGCTGCGGAAGCGCTCGCGGTCCTTACCGAACGCGGCTTTCGCGCAGACGAGTCGAAGCCCGGCAGCGGGCTCGGCTTGGCGATCGTGCGCGATATGGTCGAAGGCTATGCGGGAACCCTGTCGTTCGGCCGCTCAGCCCCTCTCGGCGGCATGCGCGTCGAAGTGCGCTTGCCCGACCCCACGAAAATCCCGGGCTGATTGTTTTCTCTTAACTTTGGAAAAGGAAATTGCCATGAACACGAGTTTCAAAACCGCATTGTTCGGCTGCGCGCTGCTGCTGGCGCTGGGTGGCGGCGCGGTCGCCCCCGCGATCGCCGATGACGACGATCATGACGATGCGGCGAAGATGGAAGCCATCGTCAAAGCCGGCAAGTTCATCAGCCCGGACGAAGCGCGCGAAAAAGCGCTCGCCGCGAAGCCCGGTTCGGTGATCGACATCGACCTCGAGCGCAGCTGGCGCAGCGGCTATCACTACGAAGTGGAAATTATCGACGCCGAGATGAAGGAATGGGAAGTGCACATCGACGCGAAGAGCGGCAAGGTGACCAGCGTAGAGCGCGACTGGTTCGATTGATCGGCGAGCGTCGCGGATGGATCTACCGCGGATCGAACGGCCCGCAGCACAACATCGCGCGCGCGTTAAGGCACGCGTGCGCAACTCTTTTAGCTGGACATATCTCGAGCGATGCGATTTCAAGCCGCACGGCGAGCTCGATCGGGTGGTCGACGGACTACGCGAAGCGGGCCTGCCCGAATGACGCCGCTTGCGAACGTTTGCTTCTGCGCCTAGGCGCGCGCTCTGCGCAGTGCGAACGCGAGCGCCACCATCCCGACCGCGAGTAGCGCATAGCTTTGCGGCTCCGGCACCGGCAGTGCGTTCGCGACGCCGGCGCTCAACACGATGCTGTAGCCGGTTGCATCGAAGCCCGGCGCGAACGCGACCAGCGGATCGGCAAATGCATCCAGCGTGATGCCAGGGCTTGAGTTAGTGGTATCGACGTATGCGTTCGTGCTGACGGTGATCTGATTGGTTGCGCCGGTTAACGCGCTCACGAAAGCGGCGCGGTGGAATGCGTCGCCGTGCAAGTCGGCGATGCATACGCAGCCTTCGCGCAACGCGCAATCGCACTCGCGTGTGTTTGTGCGTTCACGTCAACGACCGCCCCGACGTTGTAAACATAGCCCGGGATACCGGTGCTCTGGGCATTTTCGTTGGCATGAAAATCATCGAACTGCATGCGGTAGTTGACCACCGGTCCGATCGATAGCGGCACCGAGACGCCG
The DNA here is from genome assembly GCA_038240725.1 of Burkholderiales bacterium. Classification (GTDB taxonomy): domain Bacteria; phylum Pseudomonadota; class Gammaproteobacteria; order Burkholderiales; family SHXO01; genus SHXO01. The sequence continues at coordinate 8,218 of JBBRGM010000086.1, forward strand.
TCGGCAGGCCCAGTGATCGCAAAGTGATAGACGACGCTCGCATCGACGAAGCTTTTCGCGTTCAACCCGCCAGCAGCGTGCGACCGTGCGCCAGGCGGCGCGCCGCCGACCTCCCCCTCAACCGCAGTCAAACCCGGAAACGAAAAATTTCCTGGTGCCGCGTACTGCTGATTATTGTGATACTCAGGATCTTTTGGGTAGTACTCGTGATGCTGAAGGCGCGCGAAGTAAGTGGCGTCGGGCACTGTCGTGACGGGCGGCGGTCGCATTCGGTGCTGCGACCAGCGCACCGATCAGTGCTGCCGTTGCAAGCAGATGTGTGGGCACACGCATGTTCGCTCCCGATGAGTAACGTGCAGCCAAACTTACACGCCTCGCACGTCATGCTCAAGCTTGCGCTGCACCTATAACTTCGTCGGTGTGCGGAGACGCCGGGACGTAGAATGGTATCCTCTACAAGCGCAAAAAAACGGCGTTGCGCTTCGCCGTCTTGCGCAATTGACAACACCTGCATGCGTCAGTACCTTCAGAGCGATGCACGCTCGTACTGCGTAGTTCTGCGTTCTTCATCTGTCGGAGCCAAATCGATGTCCACATTAACTTCGCAGCGCTCGCACGATCTGGACACGCTCCGTTCGGTCGAGGCGCATATTTCCTATATCGGGCCGATCGACGGGCCTGCGCAGGTGCGCATCTATCCGCCAATCAGTGGGATCGCTACCGTCCGGCCGCCCTCGGAAGACCACGTCGTTGCGATTCACGACGCGCGGCCGATCGCGTCGAACCTGTCGCTCGACACACAAGGGTTCGAGCTCCACACGCGCCGCTCTAACTTCGCCGATTTCTACGACGAAACCGCGGTGCACGAACAGTACTATCCGGAAGTAGAAACCTTGATCCGCGAGCTCACCGGCGCGATCGCGGTGATCGTGTTCGACCACAACGTGCGCAGCGCCGTACGCGCGGCACGCGGAGAGGTCGGCGTGCGCGTGCCGGTGGCGCAAGCGCACAACGACTACACGGTGGTGTCTGGACCTAAACGCAAGAAAGAAATCCTGGACGGCGCGGGACGCGCCGATCTGGCGAACCGGCGCATCGCCTTCATCAACCTGTGGCGGCCGATTGTCGGCCCGGTCCAGGACAATCCGCTGGCGGTGTGCGACGCGCGCAGTGTCGCGCCGGAGGATTTCGTCGACACCGACATTCTGCATTTCGGCGAAGCGAATCTGGCGGCGCCGCGCCACAGCGGCCAGATCTATTCGCTGCGGTACAACCCTTCGCACAAGTGGTTTTACGTCGCCGATATGCAGCCGGACGAATTTTTACTGTTGAAGTGCTACGACTCGCTGGAGGACGGTCGCGCGCGTTTCATGCCGCACACCGGATTCGAGAATCCCGCCGCGCCCCGTGGTTTTATCCCGCGCGAGAGCATCGAAGCGCGCACGCTGGTGGTGTTCGATGACGCCCTCTGAGAGCGCCGGCCGGCGGCTGCCCGCTCACGTACCGTCAAAAGGCAAAGCTCGGCGCAAACCGTTGGGCACCGCCGCTTTGCTGCGAATTTGGCATCGCACGGAGGCGGGATCTGATGACCGCAATCACAACCTCGAATTCGCGTTGCGATAATTTCTCGGCGTCGTCGAGGTTGCTCGGCGAAACGTCGCGGTGAAGTGACTCTGGTCCGCGAAGCCGACTTGTGCGGCAATTTCCGTCAGCGGCAGATCTGTGGTTGCCAGCAACGCCTTCGCCGCTTCTACGCGCACCTCGACGATGTAGTGATGCGGCGTGACGCCGGTCGAGCTCTTGAACTGCCGATGAAAATGGAATGGGCTGATGGCCACCGCGGCGGCGAGTTGCTCGAGCGCGATCGGCTGATCGATGTGCGCCTGGATGAACTCGAGCACACGGCGCAGCTTGTAAGGCGGCAGAGCGCTATGCGAGCTCGCAGCGCTCTCCGGGCGCAACTCCGGGATGACGACTGCGGTACCCAGCCGCTCGCTGCCCTCGATGATCGGCTCGATCCATTCAGGGTCCAGCCAGTGCGGTAACGCGATCTCGTCCGGCGTGGCGCTGTCCCCGGTGTTCAGCGCATCGATGCGCAGACGCGGCGTGCAATTTACCTCGACGCCTATGGCACCCAGAATCACCTCCGCGCGGGCGTCGGCTTTGACCAGACGACCTTTGTGGTCGAACACGATCAAGCCACTTATGCCGCTGTCGCGGACGTTGCTCGAGGTGCGTAATGTCGATTGTGCGGCCGGCCAGTCGGCGATGGCGGCTGTCACGGGAAGCGAAGGCGCAATCGGCGCGCGTCGCGAGGGCAGATCGGCTTGCGATGGTTGTGCATGCACCGTGGGCTCCTAGATGTTATGCAGCGGTGACGAGTTAGGCGTGCAGTCAACATAGTCTTCCGGCGTTACGAAATCCTTGCTGCAGGATTAATCGTTCTGAAATGCCGGTACGGTGTCGAGACTCGCGGTATTCACGACCGCGGCTACCTGAAACGTCCTGAAGCGATCTGAAATACTGCTCTACAATCGGCGCCTATGACCCCGGAGTCCGACCCCGCACCTATCGAGTTCGGCCGCTTCACCCTCCTTCCGCTCCGCCGCCAATTGCTTGCACAAGGGCAGCCGATCGAACTGGGCGGCCGCGCATTCGACGTCCTCATGGCATTGATCGAGACGACCGGCAACGTGCTGAGCAAAGACGATCTGATGAGCCGGGTCTGGCCGGGCAAAATCGTCGAAGAAAACAGTTTGGAAGCGCAGATCTCCTTGCTGCGGAAGGCGCTCGGGGCGGATCGCGAGTTGGTTCGCACAATTGCCGGCCGCGGCTATCAGTTTACCGGCCCGATTGGAACCGGCCCGATTCGAACCGGCCCGGCAGTTGCGGCGACTCCCGCTATAACGACATCGCCGACCAATCTGTCGCAATCCGTATCTGCGCTGTTTGGCCGCGACGTCGACCTGCGAGAAATCGCGGAGCTGGTTACGGCGCACCGGCTCGTCACCCTAGTAGGGCCCGGCGGCATCGGCAAAACGCAGCTCGGGCTGGAAACCGCACGCCATCTGCAGCCGATGTTTCCCGACGGCGTTTGGGTCGCCGAGCTGGCGCCGCTGGCCGATCCCGAGCTGGTGCCGGTTTGTGTAGCCGGCGCGATGGGACTGTCGCTGCCATCCAACGCGTCGTCGCCGCAATCGATCGCGATGGCGGTCAGCCGCCAGCGATTGTTGCTGGTGCTGGACAACTGCGAGCATGTGATCGATGCCGCCGCACGCATGGCAGATGCGCTGCTCCGCGCGAGTGCGGGCGCATCCGTGATCGCGACAAGCCGCGAGCCGCTGCGCGTGGAAGGCGAATACGTTTATCGCGTGCCGGCTCTTGAAGTTCCGGCGGCGGACGTTGAGCACACACAGGATCTGCTGCGTACCGGTGCTGTGAAACTGTTTATCGCACGTGCCGCCGCCGCCGATCCGCGCTTTGCTCTCGACGATCGCGGTGCCGCGATGATCGGCGCGATCTGCCGCCGGCTGGACGGGATACCGCTGGCGATCGAGCTTGCGGCGGCACGCGCGGGCGCGCTTGGAATCGAAGCGCTCGCGGCACGGCTCGATGATTTGTTCAAGCTGCTGACCGGCGGACATCGCACCGCGCTGCCACGGCAGCAAACGCTACGTGCAACACTCGACTGGAGCCATGGCCTGCTCAGCGATTCCGAGCGCGTCGCCCTTCGCCGCCTTGCCGTATTCGCGGGCAGCTTCGGTCTGGAATCAGCAAGCGCAGTAGTGGCGGACAGCGAACTGACTAGTGAGGACGCGGCCGATCTGCTCGCCGACCTCGTGGCCAAGTCGCTCGTCGTCGCCGATGTTCACCACGCAACAGCGCAGTACCGTCTACTCGATACCACGCGCGCGTACGCATTGGAAAAGCTGATGCAGGCCAACGAGCGCGAGCAGTTCACGCGCCGGCATGCCGAGCATTATCGGCAACTGTTCGAACGCGCGGCCGCCGAATCGGAAACGCAGCCGACAGCGCAGTGGCTGGCTGCCTATCGCCGCCATCTCGACAACTTGCGCGCGGCTCTCGACTGGGCTTTCTCGGCTGCAGGCGACGGCGAAATCGGCGCGGCGCTGACGATCGCCGCTGGGCCGCTGTGGATGCGCGCATCACTGATGGATGAATGTCGCCGGCGCGTCGAACAGGCACTGGCGGCGGCCGGCGCCGGGCGCGACCCGCGCCGCGATATGGAGCTGTACGCGGCGCTTGCCGCAGCGCTGCTCTACACCAAGGGTCCGGTATTGGAGATTCACTCGGCCTGGAAGCGCACACTTGAAATCGCCGAGCGTCTCAACGACGGTGACTACCGGGTACGAGCGCTTTGGGGGCTGTGGGTAGATGGCCTGACCAGCGGCGACTTTCGTTCTTCGCTCGATTTCGCCCAGCAATTTTCACTGCATGTACAGGTCGAAGCCGACCGCGGTGTCGGCGACCGCATGACGGCAATCGCACTGCTTTATCTCGGCGAGCTCAGCGCTGCGCGCGAACGCATCGAGCTCATGCTGAGCCGCTACGTCGCACCCGTGCACAGCTCGCACGTCATCCGTTTTCAATTCGACCAGCTGGTGATGGCGCGCATGACTTTGGCGCAAATTCTCTGGCTGCAGGGATTGCCCGATCAGGCGATGCGCGCGGCGGACATCAATGTCGAATATGCGCAGTCGATC
>JBBRGM010000087.1:0-12800 GCA_038240725.1 Burkholderiales bacterium
CGGCACAGCTCGATGTATGCATACTTGATCACTATCGTGAGCGTTGCTCGAAGGCGCGGTGACCTTCATCGATCGCGAACTTAGTAGCATGTCTGGTGAACGTAAGGTCGAATCAGTGAACAGCTATTCGCTCCGCTACCGGCTACGCAGACAAGTCGCCCGCGGCGTCAAACCGCAACGCACTAGACCCTTCCCCTTTCCCGACCTCTTTGCGCAAACCTACCCACAACAACGTGCTCCCGCCGATCCACCGCGTCCTCTCGAACTGACGGGTGACCCGCACGCCTTCGCGCGGGATCTCTTCATCGAACAGCGCGAGTTTCGCGGTGGCGTTCAACAACTCGCCCTGCGCATGCCGAACGATATTCGAACCGTCCGGCGCAAGCATCGCCGCACGCACTAAACGCAACGAGTTGTCTGCGATTCGTTGCGGCAACAACGGCGTCCAGTTCGACGGTACGTCGGTCGCGAGGCGATATTGGGGGAGGCCGCTCGGCGTCGGCAAGGTGGTCTGCGGCGCATCAGGTGCAGCCGCAGGTTCGATCCGATTCTCCATCGCGCCTTGCACCACTTTCTCCACAGCCCACGCCATGTTCGCCATCTCGTCGCGCATGAACAGCACTTCTTCCAGCGGCCGGCTGTCGATCGTTTTCAGCAGGCTCGGCGCCAGGAACAACAGATTCGATCGCGGCCGCAGCGGCGGCGTATCTTTTCGTTGTACGCCGCTCAGCTCGAACATCGACCAGCCGGTCGCGGGTTTCGACGGATCGTTGACCGGCGCAATCAATGTCTGCACGCCGAAGCTGTCGGTGATCATGAGAGAACGCGTCTTCGTTAATGTGCCAACGTCGAGGTCTATCGGAATCACATACCACTCGTTACCGAAACCGGTCGCGAATTCGCTCAGCATCAAGTGCGGAATGTCGCCCGGACCTGCGGGCAGCAAACCGTAGTCGATCGCCCGATCTTCCATCTCCCAGAACCGCTGAGCGGGCGCACCGCGGAAACTCACCGGTGCAGGCATGACGGCGCGCACGATGGCTGTGGTCGCCTTGTCGGCAGTCGCGCCGAGATTGATCTCCGGATCGTAGTCGACGCTGTGCCAATCGAGATGACCTTCTGCATACTGCGTCGCAGTGAGCGGGATCTCTTCATTTCCGGGCGCGCCGCCGATCGAGAATGCGTACTCCATGCGCTCCGAGTTCCACGCGTCGGGCGCATTCGACTGCGGCAGCGCGAACAAGGCATCGTGCTGAGCCAACCAATCGTTGATGGCGCCATCGACTTCCGCTTTGTCGCCAGCCGCGATGGGCAACGTCGCAGGTATCGGAATGCGCTTGCCCGCAGCATCCCGGAACGCTGCAACAAGGCGCCGGCCATCGAGCGCGCGCGTCGCCATCAGCTTCCAATACGACAAGGTCTCCGCATCGGCAGCGGCGCGCTCGGCATCGGTCGGCGGCAGCAGCGCGAAGCGTGTCAGGAAATCCGGGCGATAGCTCTTCGACGTCGGCTGCGCGGCCAGCATGCGCAGAAAATGCAGGCCCGATTCAACCGCCCAACGCAGCGAGCCTTCGTTCGTCGGCCGACGAAGCGGTTGACGTTCGACCAGCGCTTCCAACGGCATCGTCTTCGCGTCGTACCGCGGTGCGCTGACGTTGGTGTTTGGTTTGATCGCACCCGCGTAGTAACGCGTGATCGGCGCGCTGTCCGCACGCCAGCGCGCGATCATCGGCGACCCCGTATCTTCGCCCTGAAACTCCGCCGCCTGCCACTGTCGCGCCAGCATCCACAGCGGATCGTAGATGCGCGCATGCACCGACTCCGCCATGTCGTCGTCGCGACAGCGTGGCTCCAACCGTACCCAGCTCGTGATAGAAGGCATCGACGTTTAACTCGTTGTGGTCAGCGATTTAAAGTCCGGCGCTATGGCATCGCCGTCGACGTTCACCGCGAAATGCAGCGCCGGCAGAAAGTGCGCGAGCTCGCCGACCGCCTGCGCACCGGCAATCGGATTTAGCACTGCAGTGTCGAGCGTTTCCGCATCGATCGCGCGCACTTGCGCCAACGCCAGAGTATCGAGCAGCAGGCGATGCAAACCGGCGCCCGTCCACGGCTCGCCGGGCGAGGATGGCACAGCAAGCAGCATCACCTGCGGTGCGCGCTGATCCGGCGCATCGTGCTGGAACGTGATCGCGGTCGTCTCGCGGGCAAAAGGCACGACTTCGACCCACTCGTCGATCAGCACGCCGGCGAGCGGCTGTGCGACATTCAGGGTCGGCTCCGCATGCACGATCAGCGAGAGCTTACCCGAGGGCATCGCGCGCGCCGGGTCTGCGGGCAAACCGATCCAGCGCTCGCCGTCTGAGTGCGGCAGCTGAGCAACGGTGAGTCGAAGCGTCGTGCCCGTTCCAGCAACTTCAGCGGCCTGCAAGCTTGCGCCGAGGCGCGACACCGGCTCGCGCACGCGCTCCACTTGCTGGAACCACGGATACACGGCGAGTGCGTCGCCGCCTTGCAGTGTCGTGGTCGCAGCGAGCGACTTCGTGAGATCCGTTGCATCGGCCATCGTGAAGCGCGGCAACGCGAGAAAGCCGTCGCCGAACACGGCGCGCAGCATATCGAGTGGAGCGGGTGCGGCCGCAGCGAGATCGATGCGACGTTGTGCTTCCTTTGCAACGGCAGCCGCTTGCGCAAGCAGGGCGTCCGCGGTCGCATTGGGTAGCGGCGCCGAGCCGGCAATCCCGAAACGGCTCAGCACGATGATTGCGTTGCGCACCGGCGTCATGTCCGCGGTGACCGGTGTGTTGAGCTTCGACTTGAGCGCAGTCAGCGCTGCCATAAGCGATGTTTGCGCAGATTTTCCGCGGGCGGTGAACTCGACGGTGTCGATGCGCGCATCGAACGTTCCCTGCAGACTGGCGAGATCGCGAGCATCGAGCGAGCGCGCACCGGCGAATAGCTGACGTGCGCGCACGGCCAATTCCGCGAGCTCGTCGAGCCCGATCTCCACGGGGAGCCACGTCGCGTTGCGCTGCCGATTGACGCGCAACGTGTCGCCGGCCGCGAGTGCGCCGTGTTTAGTTGCGCCGGCCGCAAGCGCTCGCGCGTCGATCTCAGGCATCGGATCGCCCGGGCGTGTGGGGGCGAGATACACGGCATCAATGGGCTGGAGAGCAAGCTCGGTGACACGCAGGTCGAGCGACTTAATCACCGAGCCCTTCGAGTCGAGCCGTTCTACTGCGAAGCGAACATTCTTTAAATCCCCCAGCAGCCGTCCCGCCCACGCATTGAGCTGCGGCTCGGCAAGCGCGCGCGGCGAAGGCGGCGCTGCAGGCGCCCCGACAATGTTGAACAGCGCGACGATGCGATGCGTCGCGGCGATGCCAGTGCGCGGTGTCCGTGCCACCTCCAGCTGCGGCGGCGGCGCGTCGCCGCTCGCAATCGCCTGCAACGTCGTGCCGGTGCGCAGAATGTTGCCGCGTACCGCTTGGTGCGCGCATTCGGCCACCGCGGCGTCGCTCAACGCGTCGATTGCGTCATCCAGCAAGGCAAGCTCTTTTTCGCACCGTTGCAGGCGGGCGAGCATATCCGGTGTCGGAAAGCCGAAGCCGAGCCGCGACAATCTTTGCAGTGTCTTCGGCAGTTCCAGGCCGTCCACCACGTTGTTCGCCGCGATCGATTCGGCCGGCTGCGTTCCCACTGTGTTCACCGGCCGCAGCGGCGCGATCGCACGAAACTCGTCGATGTCGGCGTCGTGCCCGAACTCGTGCAGCTTGCGCTCGAACAAGTAGCCGAGCAGCGCGCCGAGCGGCTGCCCCTGCCGCACGCCGTCCAGCAGGGAGGTCGCGAGCCGCACGCGTCGCGACGACAGATCCACCGCGAACAGATCCTGCGCATCGTTGCGCGAATGATTGAGATGCGTGTTGCGCAGCAGAGCGGCGGTCTGCGCCTGCATCACCGATGGCGCGTGAATGAAGCCCGGGTCGTCGGCCATCGCGAACACTTGACCGGTTTCGCCGGCCGGCGTTGCGACAGGCGCCTGCTTTGCCGTGGGTTTCAGATTCAATACCCAGCCGTAGCCGCCGATGCGCAAGCCCGCCGGTTTCTGTGCACGCAGTGCCGTCAGACGCCGCGACGCGAGCGATGTGATCCACGCATCGACGCGATGCGAAGCGACATCGAGTGTACCTTTGAGCAGGCGTTCGAGTGTTGCCGGGGTCAGAGCTTGCAGATGCATGAGCGCGGCGCGCAAATCCCCGAGCGGCTTTAATTCCGGCGTGTCGAACTTGGTGGCCGCTTTGAGGAACGTGGCCGGCGGCGTGTTGTTCGTCTGCGCGTTGGGACGCGTGAGCAACATGCGCCACGTCGTCACGGCGGTTGCCGCATTGAAATTAACGAGCTCGCGTTCGCGCAGCAGGCTTGCAAGCGGTGTAGCGCCGGGATCCTTGCTGACGTGCCGCGCAGCGGCCGCGGCGTACTCGAGCTGCACCGAATGCCGCAGCAGCATGTGCAACAGCGATGCGGGCGCCGCCATCGCGGGCGGCAGCGTGGTCTCGGTCGCCGGCAGCGGCGGATCGGTGAGCAACGTCGTAATGTAATTCGGTGTGAGCGTGGCGACGCCGTCGAGCTCGCCGGCCTGCACCAGCGGCGCGGAGACCGCCATCTGCCCGTCCGAGTACGCCGCATCTTCGAGCCGCGGATGCCAGCCGAAGCCGAGCGCATTCAACACGGCGCGCGACACCGAATCCTGCGCCGCGAGCCAGCCGCTTCCGGTGAGATCTTCGCCGATGAATCGGCGCAGATGATCGATGTAGCGCGGCCCGAGCAGATAACGCAGCCTGTACGACGACGCGACCGCATCGCTTTTCAACACCGCCGCGAGATCCTGCGCCGGATCGTCGCTGCGGCCCACCCGCGCCACATCGGCCACGCGGGGATGCCACAGTCGATCCGAAAGCGTCTTGAGCGTGGCCGCGAGCCAGCGTTCGCGCGCATCGGTAAGCTTCACGGGATCGCCGCCGAGCGGCGTCACCGGCAGCACGCCGTACGGCTGACGGCCGACGCGTAGCGTCGGCAGCGGACCGAACGCACGCACGTTCGCGATGAAATGCTCGCGCGCCCACGCGATCGTGTCGAGCGTAAGACCGGTGCCTTCGAGCCCGATCAGGTTCATCAAATAGTAGCCCCACGTCGCCGGCCACAACGCGGTTGCCATCTGCTGCGCGTCGATCTGCTCGATGAGCGGCGCATCCCACAAGGTGCGCAATGTTGCCTGCGTCACCGTCGGGGCGAAGCCGAATGCGCGTGCGAGCACATCGGCGTTGCTGCCGCTCGGCACAGCGGGCGCGCGGCATTCGATGCCGAAGCTGCGCACGTGCATCGGATCCTGCGACGACCAGCCGGACGGCGCTTCGGCGCTGTTGTTGGTCGGCGTGCCGACGCGCAGGAAACCGAGGCCATCGGTGTAGTGATGCGCGTCGAGCAACGAAGCGACTGCAGTCGATGCTGCGGCGGGATCGAGCGACGACACACCGAACACGACGAGCGCATCGATGCCCTGCTGCGCAACCGCTGTGGGCACCTTCAATCGCAGCGCCATGCCGTGTTTCTCGGCGTCGTTGAAGTCGACCATCCAGCGCATGCCTTCATCGATTGCGAGCTGGTCGTCGGTCGCGGCAACAGTGTCGTTTGGATTCGGGCCGACCGCGGGCTCGCGATCGACGGGCGAACCGAGTGCATACGCAACCAGCGCACCGCGAGCGGTCGCGACCGCAATCCAGCGTTGCGGCATCGCGCGTGCGAGCGACGCACGTTGCCAGCTGCCACCGGTCGGATCTTTCAGCATCGCCGCGGGCGCGAGCTTCGGCTCCACCAGCAACGGCTTGTCGGCAGCGATCGGCGCTTTCGGCCAGTCGCCGATGTTGGTCGGACTCAACGCACGCGCAATCCACGCAGCACGCAGCGCATCGAAGCGATCGCAAAGCTGTTGCCACGCGAGACGCTCGCCGGCTTCGTCACGTCCCGCGCGCCAGATCTGCTGCCAGAAGTGCGTGCCCCACAGCAATTCATCCTGCGACAACCCCGGCTCGTGCGAATCGACGTGCACCTGATCGGGATACACGCGCACGCGCAGCTCTTGCGTTGCGGTGTCGGGCAGCGGAAAGAAACGCGTCTCGAGGCGCACCGGCAGCATGAGCAGCGGCGCATCCGATTGCGCGAGCGTCGCAGTCAGCTCGGGCGGCAGCGCGGGCGCGACGAACGAGAGCAGATCGCCCGGCGGAGGAAGTAATCGTGCGGCCATGGCTATTTGGGTTTCCGCTTGATATTCGGATTGATAGTCGGCTTGGTATTCGGCTTGAAAACCGGCTTGTCAATCGGCCTGGTAGGCGGCGCGGCAGGCGGCTTGGCAATCGGCCCTGCAGGCGGTCTGGTATTCGGCCCGGCAGGCGGCCTGGGCCCGATAGGCGGCTTGGTGTCTGGCCCGGTAAGCGGCTTAGGACTCGGCGCAGTCTTGATCAACTCGGACGCGTGAATCGCCACACGCACCGGCTGCTGGCGCGTGATCTGCGCCATGTGCGCGCTGTTGAACGCCCACTTTGTTCCGGCGGGCATTGCGTGGCCGGCGGGCGCCGCGCCGAGCGGCACGTGCGTCGCGTTGCCGAAATTGATCCCGACATCGAAGCCGAAACGCGGCTCGGTCGGCTGCTGCTGAATGACGAAGTAATAGCCGGGATCGCCGATCGCTATGTCGGCATCGAGATCGAAGCCGAAGAATGTGACGTCGGGCTGCAGCGAGCCGCGGAACAGCGGATGAATTTCGCTTTCGATCGGGCCGGGCTTGCGGCCGTTGCCGACCGGCACTGCCGGCACCGCATACACGACAGCGGTTGGATAGCGGCGGAACAAGATGCTGCGCACGAGCAGCACCACTTGTTTGCCGGGACTGCCTGCCGGTTTGTTTTCAGTGAGCTTGTGTGTGCCCCACTCGGCGATCGGCGCGATGTCGCCGTCGGTCTTCGGCATGACCGTGCGCCAGAAGCGGCGGAAGAATGTCGCGCGCGGATCGTTCACGATGAAGTCGCGCCACAGCAGCTCGCGTCCCAGCTCGACGTTCAACCCCAGCATGAACGCTTCGATGAAGCGCTGGTTCGGTTCGAGCATCGCGACGCTGTCGATCGGCACGCGCTCGAGTCCCGGCAACAGCCAGTCTTGCGACAACGCCGCGAGCGGTTCGGACATCGGTTGCGGAAACGTGGGCGCGCTGCCGATCTGGCCGATCGCAGGCGGCGCCGCGTTGCCGAGCGAGATCGTTGCCTGCATGCGCAGCATCATCGCCGGTGCGGGGTCGAGGAGGGCACGCACCTGCGCGCGCTGCGCGCCGGGATCGAGCACGACTTGATGAAACGAACGGATGATGATCCACGGCTGTTGCGGATTCACCAGGCCGAGATGACGCGCGGCCGCTGCGCGAAACGCGGCTGCGTCGGCACTGTCCCTGAGCGGTGGCGGCGGTGGATCCGTCGGATGCGGATGCGGATCTGGATCAGGGTCGGTATCCGGCGGATCGCGTGGGTTACGCGGCAAGCGCGGATCCTCGCCGCCATCCTGAATGATGCGCAGATTATTTTGGATGGGCGCTTTAGCCTGTTTCTTGTTCTTGATCGATTTGACCGCGCCACCTGCGAGCACTGCGCCGATCGAGCCGACCGCGGTGGCGGTTACGATTATCGGCTCAGCAGTGACGACGAATGACGGACGCTGCACCGTCGAAGTGACGGCTGCATCCGTGGCACGAGCGAACGTCATGCTCTGAAATTGCGATGGCAGCCGGCTCGTCACTGCATTGAAACTCACCATGCCGCGCGTCGGCGGCAAGGTGAAGATCATTACCCACGGCTGCGCGGTGTAGAGGCGGAACATCGACGAGATCGCGGTTCCGTCTGCCGCGGCGGGCGCCTGCATGCCTGCCATGCGCACCGCAGTCGCGGCGCGGCGGCTGATCGCGCCGCTCGGACGCGCGAGACGGCGCATCGCCGGCGACGTGACGACCGTCGGCGTCGATGACGACACGAGCATCGAGCGCATCGTGAGCGGCGCAGTGTTTGCCGGCGCCGCCATGACCAGACGCGCTTGTGCGGGCGAAGCGAAGCGCCACAGCGTGTCGTCATCGTCGATGCGCTCGACGTTACGTGCGTGCAGGCGACTCGTGATCGCGAGGCTCAATTGCATCTGCCGCAGGCGCTGATTGACCTTCGCCATTTCGCCGGCCTGGTCCCACGCGTCGGCCATCAGCTCTTCTTGATGCTCTTGAATCACGCGCGTGCCGAGTGCCGCGACGACACGCTCGCGCGGATCGAGATTCAGCTCGTCGAGCCACGTCGGCGGTTGCGCGGCGCCGACTTGATTGCGGCCCGCATAGTAGCGACCGTAGATCGGCGGTCCGAGCACCGGTTCGATGTTTGCGTCCACCGCACTTGCGCCCGCGACATTCACGATCGACTGCAGCTTCTGCTGCCAAGTCTTCGTCGCGTCGTCCGGGAACGGCGCACGCGGCGCTTTGAGCGGCTGCAGCGCGCCTTCGAGCATTATGGGCGGGATCACAGTCGGCGGTGTCGTCTGCGGCACGACGAAACCCGGTGCGCTGATGCCCATTGGACGCCGTCCGACGGTGTCCGCGAAATCCCGCGGCTCGAGGCGTGCGACGATCGATTCGAAATCTTCGCGCGCGCCGGTGCGGAATTCCCAGTAGTAATACACCGGCAGCGAGACACTGCCGGGTGCGTTCGCGCCGCTGTTCCATGCCGGTGTAAGCGTGGCGTTGACGTCCGGTGTCCCGCCGAGTCCGGCAAGCCGTCCCGCTTCGAATGCAGGCACCACGCACGCGATGTATTCAGTGCTCTCCTTCAGCAAACGTGGTGAGAGCAGACGCGAGACCGACAGCTGCGGATAGTTGACGAGCACGTCGCGTAGCTCGCCTTCATTTGCGCCGACGTGCGCGCCGAGTTGTGCATGCGCCCACGCCCACGAGTCGACGAGATCAGGCAGCTCCTGGGACGGCACCGCAGGTGCGCCGATCTCGAGCACCGGCAAGACTTCGGTGCGAGGCGGACGCAGACGCACACCGTCCTGCTTGCGCACGACCACGAGCGCGATCCACGGACGCACGCGGCCTTGTCCATCGGCAGCGGCGGGCGTGAACAGCCACGGCAGATCGGGATTGTCGAACTCGACTGCAGCGAGATCGTTCGATTCGTAGTTGTCTGTGCCGGCCGGTGGCTCCGTGCGCACGACTTGACGCGGATCGATGCCGATCACGTCGGCCGGGCCGAACAGCCGTACGCCGACTGACGCGGCGTCGATGCTGTTCACGCCGAGCGTGACGCCGAGCGGTGCCTGCGCCGGCAGCGGCGTTTTCAGCGGATCGGGTGTCGTGATGCGCGCGGCGAGCCCTTGTCGCACCCACGGCAGAAAGACGACGCTCGCGTCGCTCATGCTGGCTCCTTGATTTTCGCGAGCTCGAAGTCGTTGACGACCATGCTTCGACGTTTGAGCGCCGCGCTGCTCAACGCTTCCGAGAAGGAGACGTCGCGCTTCGCATCCGGCAGCAGCGCGAGATCGTCGGTCACGGCGGCAAAGCGCAGCGGCTCGACCTTCGCGAACGGCTGAACCGTTGCGCGCCGCTCCTCGCGGCGCAGCGAGCTGCGCCCCGCCGCGCCATGCATTGCATGCATCTCCAATAGCGCTCTGCTCAACACGTAGTCGACTTTCGGCGGAGGTGGGGGCACGGCGGCTTTACGATCGACGATGCGTGTCTCGTAGTCGAGCGGCGAGGCGACAGATTGACCGATGGCGAAGGCAAACTCCGACGTGCCGATGCGCAAACCCGCCTGCATCGGCTCGAACGACGGGCTTGCGATCTTGTCGTCGTCGCTCATCTCGAAAAACTGTGCGGGCGCGAAGTCATCTTGAATGGCGCCCGTCGTCTCCTGGCCGGTGCCGGTGCCGACTGCGATGCGCGTCACCGTGAAGCGCCGCGCGCCGGCGATCGGCGAATCGTTGAACTTGTCGATGTCGCGCGTGAGATTCAACGGCACAACACTTTGGCGCACGGTGAGCGTGCCGAGCGGATGCACACGCAAGGTGCCGTCGGCCACCGATTCGCGCAACGAGACGATGCGCGTCTGGCCTTGCGGCAATTCAGTCGTCCAGCTCTTGGTGTCGTTGAGCGCCAGGCGCAACTGCGCGAAGGCGTCGATCGCGGCCGGCAGCGGCGGCGTTTGTCCGCTCACCAACGTGAAGTTGACGCGAACCGTCACATCCCACCACAGAATTTCGAACGTGCACTTGGCGCGTACCGATAGCGGCAGCGGACCTTCGAGCGCGCCTTCGACCTTCACCTTGAACAGATTGGTCGAGCCGCGCTTGAGTTGCATGCCCGCGTAGAACTCGGCCAGGAAATGGAACGGCAACAGCTGGATCAGCACGTCGAAGCCGGCCTCTCCCGTGATGCTGAAGCCGGCCGCGGAGGCATATAGATTTGCGTGCGCGCCGAACTGCACGGTGTTCGACGTCAGGGCGAAATACGCGTCGCAGTTGAGCCGCGGATTATCGCCGGTGGTCAGACTGATCGCGAGGCGCTCGACCGACGGGAAGCCGGCAGGCGGCGTGAAGCCGTGATGCATGCCGCCGACCGCGAGCGCGAAGCTGCGCGGCGAGGTCCAGCGCGCGCGCAGCGCCCCGCCGCCGGTGAGCGGAAAACGGCGCAGCAGACGGGAGTCCACCAGCAGCGCATCGATTGCCACCGTGCCTTGATCGAAATCGAAGATGCCGACCGAGTCGAGATTGATCCGCAGCAGATCGTTGTCCATGCGCGGCAGAATCGCGGTGATGCGGCCGAGCACGACGAAGCGGTTGCGAGCGCCGAGCTCGAGGATCAGGCCGAGATTCACTTCGATTAACGTCGGCACGCCCCATTGCAACTGCACCATCAGGCCGAACAGATAGCTGCCGCGCTTCGCCGGGAACACGCGGTCGATCGCCGCGAGGATCGTCGGCGCGTTCGCCACCGGATCTTTCGGGAACAGGATCGATGCGAGCGTGTGGTTCTTGAGTCCCGCGCGTACCGCGTCTTCGTCGACCGTGCGATGGATCGCGAGCAACCCGCCCAGTCCAGTCAAGCGCCAGCCGAGCGGCAGCTCCATCAGCGATCCGCCGGGCTGCGCGCTCTGCGCCGTGACGAGGATGATGAGGGAGTAGCCTTTGCTGCCGTCGGGCAGGCGCGTCGCGAGCAGACCGATCGCTTTCAGGGCGATGACGCCGGACAAACTCAGCTCCATCACGCCCGCGTATTGATGCTTGCCTTCGTCGTGAAACAAAAAGCCGCCGCCCTTCACGCTCTTCGCATTGACCATGAGGCCGATGCCTTTGGGCGGGATGAAACCGAGATCGAGATTGGCGAAATGCAGATTCGCCTTCGAGCGGTCGTCGGGGAAATCCAGACCGAACTTCATTCCGATGCGATCGATCGTGGCGACCACCGGACCGATTTGCGTGCTGAACGAAAGCGCGGCTTGCACCAGCGTCTTCGGCGACGGGGCCGCCGTGTCGCGATCGAGATTGAGCAGCACCTTCAGCAGACGTACCGGGCCGACACTCTTGCCGATCGGGATCTCGAGCGGAATGCCGCCGCCTTGCAGGCCGGTTGCAACAACCGGCACGTTGGGAAAATCGTTACCCGCTGGCGCGCCGCTTCCGCTTCCGCTCGCGGTGTCTCCCGTGAGCGGCTGCGTTGTTGTCGAGGTCTGCGGTGAGCCGCCGCGCGCGCCGATGAACGGCAGATCACCGGTGGTGAAGAAGCCGTCGCGCGATGATGCGCCTACGCCGAAGGTGAACTCGACGCTGGTCTGCTTCGTCGGCAGCATCGAGCCGATGAAATCGTCGAACGACGAGCCGTCGAGCGCGAGGCGGCAATCGTAGAAGGTGAGCTGCACGCGCGCATCCTTGGGATCGAGCGTGCCGGATAGCGCAATGCGGCCGATGTCGAAACCATTATCGCCGCCGAACGAGAGGACACGAAAGCGACGCTCGCCGGGCGGCATCGGCTTCGACGCAAGCGCGAAGCCGACGTGCACTTTCGGATCGGCATTCGGACTGTCGATGCGAAAATTGTCGTCCTTGCCGCCGAGCTGAATGCTGAACGGTGCGTCGAAGGTCGCGTCGGCCTGCGCTGCCCAGAGGCCGCCGGTATCGACGTTGAATTTGAACGTAGTGCCGCCGAGCGAGATGAACAATCCCTTGCCGCCGTGCTCTTCCGGCACCCACGCGAGCGAGAAGCGCAACGCGCCTTCGACGTTGATCGCGTTGTTCTGAAACGAGTGCGGCAATGCGCGAACCTGCAGCGACAGCATGCGCTGCGATATGTCGTCCGCGGCCGGCGAGGCCAGTTGTGCCGGCGATAGCGCGCCGGCCGGCTGATCGAAGCCGTAGAACATCTTGAAGTGGCCGTCGTCGAGCGGCTCGGTATCGAGTCCGATCTCGCGCTCTGAATGACCGACGAACGCGAACACCGCCGCGAGTTGCTGGAAGGTCGAATCCGACCACTTGCGCGCGTCGGCCTCGGTCTTCATCGGCGGGCCTTTGAGCAGCGTGACCGGCGCGAGCACGAATTTCACCAGCGCCTTCACCGTTCCGTAGAAACGCTTGGCCGCCGTACCCTGCGGGCCGTACAACGTCATCGGCTCGGTGCTGAAGCGCGCAAACTCCATCCACACATACAAGTGGAACCAGCGATCGCGCACGTA
>JBBRGM010000088.1:0-12726 GCA_038240725.1 Burkholderiales bacterium
GGCGAAGTGCATCGAGCATTGCTGCAAGCGAAGCGTCCGATCGTGATCGCAGCGTATCTCGGCCGTCAGCGAGAAAGTGTGCAGCATCTCGTTGCGCTCTCCGATCGCCTCGGCATCGGCGTCTGCGAAGTCAGTCCGCAATATTTGAACTTTCCGGGGGATCATCCGCATCATTTGAGCTACCGCCGCAACACGCTGGTGGCAGAAGCCGATTTGATTCTCATGCTCGATGTCGACGTGCCGTGGATCGCATCCAAAGTAAAGCCCGCGGCAGGCGCACGCCTCATTCACATCGATCAGGATCCGCTCAAGGACAAGCTGAGCTTCTGGCATTTTCCGGCGCACGCCACGTTTCAAGCCGACACGCGGCTGGTGCTCGAACAACTGCTCGGCGTCGATGCCCCGGTGCGCGGACGCGACGAGCGCGTTGCATGGATCGCGGATGCGAAGCAACGGCACGCGCAGCCGCACAGCTCGGCTACCGAGGGCGTGATTACCCCGGAACAACTGACCGAGGCGATACGCGGGCTGATCACGGAGCGGACGGTGGTGCTGTTCGAAGAGCCGTCCGGCACCGAGCTGATTCCGTCGATTCTGCGGTTGACCCGTCCCGGCAGTTTTTACGCAAGCGGTGGTTCCGGTCTCGGTTGGGGTATCAATGCACCGATCGGCGCCAAGCTCGCCGATCCGGATGCCGAAGTCATCGCGCTGGTGGGCGACGGTTGCTATCTGTTCGGCGTGCCGAGCAGCGCATACTGGGTCGCCAACACCTACGCCACGCCGTTTCTCACGATCATCTACAACAATGGCGGCTGGCATTCGCCGAAGTTGTCCACGCTGGGCGTGCATCCCGAGGGGGATGCGAAACGCAATGACACGTACTGGGTGACGATGGGCGCCGGTGCCCGCCTGCCGGAGATTGCGGCCGCAGCGGGAAATGCAGAAGCGTTTCGAATTACGAAGCGAGAAGAATTGCAGGAGACGCTGCGGCGCGCGCTGGAGATCGTGCGCGGCGGCCGCTGCGCTGTCGTAGATGTGGAGATCGCTCCGATCTCCGCGCAAGTGCTGGCGTAGGCGAGCATTGCTCGCCGGCCAGAATAGCCACCAACGGGAGGAGAACCGATGTCGTCGAGCCGCATGAAAGACACCGTGCAATACATTCCAACCTGTCCCGAGCATCCGACGTCGCGACGTGCGGTGTTGAAAGCGGCGCTGGCGCTCGGCGCGGTGAGTCTGGGCGGTACCTGGCGCGCGGCAGCCGCGGCGAGCGAAACGATGCCGACGCCCGACCAGATCCTCGGGCCGTTCTATCCGGTGCGCAAAGCCAGCGACGGCGGCAACGATCTTACGCGCGTCAAAGGCAAGGCGGGATCAGCGCAGGGCGAAGTAATCTACGTGATGGGTCGCGTGCTCAATATGCGCGGCGAGCCGGTGCGCGCGGCGCAGCTGGAAATCTGGCAGGCGAACGGCGCCGGCCGCTACACGCATCCGAACGATCGCAATCCCGCACCGATCGATCCTAATTTCGATGGCTACGGCGTAGTAACGACGGATGACGAGGGGCGCTATCGATTCAAGACCGTCAAGCCGGGCGCCTATCCGACCGGCTTCAACGATTACACGCGGCCGCCGCATATCCACTTCGAC
The DNA here is from genome assembly GCA_038240725.1 of Burkholderiales bacterium. Lineage (GTDB taxonomy): Bacteria > Pseudomonadota > Gammaproteobacteria > Burkholderiales > SHXO01 > SHXO01. The sequence continues at coordinate 1,648 of JBBRGM010000088.1, forward strand.
GTGCGCGGCGAGGTGAATCGGCTCATCACGCAAATGTATTTTCCCAACGAGCCGCTGAACGAAAAAGATTTTCTGTTGCAGCAATCGTGGGCCAAGGATCGCCTAATCTCGCAACTGTTACCGCCCACCAGGGGTGAAGAAGCGACCGCGCATCTGGTCGTGTGGGACATCGTGCTGATCCAGGGATAAGAGCGCGGGTGACTGGGAAGATCCCGCGCCGGACAGACTGAAATGCAGGCGGCGAGCTCGCGTGTGAGCCATCGAAGCGGCACCGGAACGTACACACGCGTCGCCATCGCTTTGCATTGGATCGTCGCGACGGTGATTCTGTGCACTTTCCTGCTTGGTCTCTACATGAGCCGGCTGCCGTTCTCTCCGCTGAAGCTGCGTCTGTATTCGTATCACAAGTGGATCGGCATCAGCATTTTTCTGCTGGTCGTGTTTCGCTTGCTGTGGCGCCTGACGCATCGCGCGCCGCCGCATCCGCCCGACATGCCGCGATGGCAGCGTCACGCCGCAAATGCCAGCCACTGGTTGCTCTACGGCCTGACCCTGGTGATACCGATCTCGGGCTGGTTGATGAGCTCGGCCTCGGGCATCAAAGTGGTCTACTTCGGTTTGATCCCGCTGCCGGATCTGCTGGAGAAAAACAAACCGCTCGCGGAGCAGCTGGTGTGGGTGCACGATGCGCTGAACTACTTGATGCTGGCGGTAGTCGTGTTGCACGTCGCCGCTGCCTTGAAGCATCATTTTCTCGATCGAGATGACGTGCTGAACCGCATGGTCCCGGTCATCAAACCAAGGAGCCGAGTTACATGATTCGAATTACCGCCGCGGCCGCTGTCTTGCTGAGTATTTTTCTCGGCGATGCGCACGCGCAAACCGTCGATTACAGCAAGAGTCAGATCACCTTTACCGGCAAACAGATGGGCGTACCGGCGGATGGCCGTTTTCGCAAATTCACGGCGCAGATCGCATTCGATCCGAACAAGCCCGATACGTCGAAAGCAGAGGTCACCGTCGACTTGAACAGCATCGATACAGGCTCGTCAGAATCCGATACCGAAGTGAAGTCGAAGAACTGGTTCAACGTCCCGTTATTTCCCGCGGCGAAATTTACGTCGACCAGCATCAAGCAAACCTGCGCGGATAAATACGAAGCGATCGGCAAGCTGTCGATTAAAGGCATCAGTCAAGATGTGCGTGCGCCGTTCACCGCGAAAGCCGCAAACGGCGTGACGACGTTCGACGGCGGCTTCACGTTGCTGCGCCTGGGATACAAAGTCGGCGAAGGACCTTGGGGCGATACCGAAACCGTCGCCAATGAAGTGCAAGTCAAGTTTCATATTCTGCTGACTGCGAAGTAGCTACGGACGCGCGCTGCGGCAGAGCTAAGACAGCGGCGAGCGTTTCGCTGCAGAGCGCCGGCCCGCAACGTCTTCGTTCAGCTTTACTTGCCCGCCATTCATCGGATCGAGATGCGGCCGAATTCTGCTCTATCTACCGACGCAATGATCTTGCTCATCGTCGCACCGACCGCCTCCGGGTCGAGCGCGATTTGCATGCGAACGCGCGTGCCGTGCGGGATGCGTGTCACCTTTATGAATTCGACCGATCGCGGGCCGGCATAGCTCAGCGCTCGGCGCACCTGCAAAGCATCCGCCTCGTCTATCGTCACCGTTACCACCGCCCCATGTTTTCGTGCAGCCGAGCGACGCGAAGCGGGGCGCGGGTGTTTGCCGGGCGCAGCCGGCAGCAGCGACCTGGAAAACATCTGCGAGATCGTCCAGTTCCAAACTCGGAACAATTGACCGGCATTACCATGCGGCACGCAATTCTCCTTCAGAAGAGGCCAGGGATCGGCTTCACCCTGATGTTTCGAGCTTAGCCACGCGCGTATATAAATGGGATAAAAACTAGCCCGTGGCGTGAAGCATCAGGCCAGGAAGAGTTTGCGGCGCCCCCCGACGTCTGCATTTCTACACTATTTTTACGCGCGACTGACTACGCTTGCCTTCGTGTCAAAGACAGGAGGCAACGATGATGGACGTAATTTATCTGGCCGCGCTGCTCGGTTTCTTCGCGGCTTCGGCAGCGCTCGTGTACGGGCTGGAACGGCTGCGGAGGCCGACATGACCTGGCTCTATGCGTTGAGCGGTGCGATCGCGCTCGGCCTCACGATCTATCTAGTGGTGGCGCTGCTTTATCCGGAGAAGTTCTGATGACTGCCAACGGCTATCTGCAGCTCGGTCTCTACGTCGTGATACTGCTGGCGCTGGCGAAGCCGCTCGGGACGTATATGGCGCGGATTTTCGAAGGCCAGCCTGCGGTGTTGAATCGGATCGGCGCACCGGTTGAGAAACTGCTGTACCGCGTGAGCGGCATCGACCCCACGCATGAGATGCGCTGGACCCAGTATGCGCTCGCGGTCCTCATATTCAATCTACTCGGTGCGCTGGTGGTGTATGGCCTGCAGCGGCTACAGAATTATTTACCGCTGAATCCGCAAGGCCTTGCGGCGGTATCCCCGGACTCGTCATTCAATACAGCGGTCAGCTTCGCGACCAATACCAACTGGCAGGGCTACGGCGGCGAAAGCACGATGGGCTATCTCACGCAGATGGCTGCGCTCACGGTGCAGAACTTCGTGTCGGCCGCCACCGGTATCGCGGTTCTGTTGCCGCTGATTCGCGCATTTGCGCGCGAAAAAGTCGACACCGTCGGTAACTTCTGGGTCGATCTCACGCGCTCGACGCTCTATATTCTATTGCCCCTCTCGCTCATCCTGGCTGTGGTCCTGGTGTCGCAAGGTGTGGTGCAGACCTTCTCTGCGTATCAAACGGTACCGCTGGTGGAATCGATCGAATATGACGCCCCGAAGCTGGATACCGCCGGTCAGCCGATGAAGGATGACAAGGGGAATCCAGTCACCGAGAAGGCAACCCAGAAGGAGCAGGTGCTCGCGGTCGGGCCGGCTGCATCGCAGATCGCAATCAAACAGCTCGGCACCAACGGCGGCGGTTTCTTCAACGCCAATTCCGCGCATCCGTTCGAGAATCCGACGCCGGTCTCCAATTTTCTGGAAGTGCTCGCGATCCTGCTCATTCCCGCGGCGCTGTGCTACACGTTCGGCAAGATGGTCGGCGATACGAGGCAGGGATGGGTGATTCTTGGCGCCATGACCGCGGTATTCGTCGTCTTGCTGGCGCTGTGTGCAGGCGCTGAACATGCCGGCAACCCGATGCTGCAAAAGCTTGGCGTGGACGACACACCGAGCGCACTGCAATCGGGCGCCAACATGGAAGGCAAAGAGACGCGCTTCGGCATCGCTAATTCTGTGCTGTGGGCGACGGCGACGACGGCTGCATCGAACGGATCGGTAAATGCGATGCACGACTCGTTCACGCCTCTCGGCGGCCTGGTACCGATGTGGCTGATGCAGCTCGGAGAGGTGATCTTCGGCGGCGCCGGCTCAGGTTTGTATGGGATGCTGATGTTCGCCATCGTCGCGGTGTTCGTGGCCGGGCTGATGATCGGACGCACCCCGGAATATCTGGGCAAGAAGATCGAGTCGTTCGAAATGAAGATGGCAGCGATCGCCGTGTTGATTCCGCTGGTGATGGCGCTTGGTGGTACCGCGATCGCGGTCGCGGTGGAAGCGGGCAAGGTCGGCGTCGCCAACCCGGGCGCGCATGGCTTCTCCGAGATCTTGTATGCGTTTTCTTCTGCCAGCAACAACAACGGCAGCGCATTCGCCGGCCTGTCCGCGAATACGCCGTTCTACAACGGTGCGCTTGCGATCGTCATGTTGTTTTCGCGTTATTGGCTGATCGTGCCGGTACTGGCAATTGCCGGAGCGCTGGTCGCGAAGAAGAAGGTGCCGGCGGGGCTGGGCACGTTGCCTACGCACACCCCGCTGTTCGCCGCCATGCTCGTGGGCACGGTCGTCATCATCGGAGCGCTTACGTTTATTCCCGCTTTGGCCCTCGGCCCGATCGTCGAGCACCTGGCGCTCTACGGCATTCGTTAGTTCACAGGTCAACGAGACAACACTATGAGCACGCAAGTGAGCGATGTACCGGTAACGCCGGCTCCGGTGTTGCCGCGCAAGCTGGTAACGCCGACCATATTCCGTCAGGCGTTGTTCGACACCTTTTCGAAACTGATGCCGCAGGCGCAATGGCGCAACCCGGTGATGTTCGTGGTCTACGTCGGCAGCATTCTGACTACGTTTCTGTTCTTCCAAGCCTTGCACGGCAATGGCGACGCACCGGCCGGTTTTATTCTGGCAGTGGCGCTATGGCTGTGGTTCACCGTCTTGTTCGCCAACTTTGCCGAAGCGGTGGCGGAGGGAAAGAGCAAAGCGCAGGCGGCTGCGCTGAAAGCAGCGAAACGCGAGGTCGGTGCGAAGAAGCTTGCCGTCGCACGCCGCGACGCCGAGTTCCGTTGGGTGCCGTCGACCGACCTGCGCATGGGCGATTTGTATCTGGTCGAGGCCGGCGAAGTGATCGCCGCGGATGGCGAGGTGATCGAAGGCGTCGCTTCAGTGGACGAGAGCGCGATCACGGGCGAGTCTGCACCGGTCATTCGTGAGTCTGGCGGCGATTTCAGCTCGGTGACCGGGGGCACGCGCGTGTTGTCCGATTGGCTCGTCGTGCGTGTGACGGTGAATCCGGGCGAGGCTTTTCTCGACCGCATGATCTCGATGGTAGAAAACGCGCGCCGCCAGAAGACGCCGAACGAGATTGCGCTGACGATATTACTGGTGAAGCTGACGTTGGTGTTCTTGCTCGCCACGGTTACGCTGCTGCCGTTTTCGATCTACAGCGTGGAAGTGGCGAAGGCAGGCCAGCCGATCACGATCACGGTATTGGTGGCGCTTCTGGTGTGCCTGATTCCGACCACCATCGGCGGGCTGCTCTCTGCCATCGGGCTGGCGGGCATCGGCCGGATGCTGCGGGCAAATGTAATTGCGACGTCCGGCCGAGCGGTGGAAGCTGCCGGCGACGTCGATGTGCTGCTGCTCGACAAGACCGGCACGATCACGCTGGGGAATCGGCAAGCTAGTCAATTCGTACCTGCACCCGGCGTGACCGAGCAGGAGCTCGCCGATGCCGCACAGTTTGCATCGCTCGCCGATGAAACGCCCGAGGGGCGCAGCATCGTGGTGCTCGCTAAAAAGTTCGGGCTGCGTGAGCGCGACGTGGCAACGCTCGGGGCTACGTTTGTCCCGTTCTCCGCGCAAACTCGGATGAGTGGAGTCGATCTCGGTGCACGCCAGGTTCGCAAGGGCGCGGCCGAGGCGATTCGCGCCTGGGTGACGGCACAGGGGACTGTATTCCCGCCCGCAGTCGACACCGCGGTGAATGACATCGCCCGCAAAGGTTCGACCCCACTCGTAGTGGCTGACGGCTCTCGTGTGCTCGGATGCGTCGAGCTGAAAGATGTCGTGAAGGGCGGCATCAAGGAGCGCTTCGCTCAGCTGCGCCGCATGGGCATCAAAACGGTGATGATCACCGGCGACAATAAACTCACCGCGGCTGCCATCGCGGCAGAGGCGGGCGTCGATGATTTTCTCGCCGAAGCGACGCCGGAAGCAAAGCTCAAGCTGATCCGCGAATACCAGGCCGGAGGCCGGTTGGTTGCGATGACGGGCGACGGCACCAACGATGCACCGGCGCTCGCGCAAGCCGACGTGGCAGTTGCGATGAACACCGGCACGCAGGCGGCGAAAGAAGCCGGCAACATGGTCGATCTGGATTCCAATCCGACCAAGCTGATCGAGATCGTCGAGATCGGCAAGCAACTGCTGATCACACGCGGTTCGCTCACGACATTCTCGTTTGCAAACGACATCGCCAAATACTTTGCGATCATCCCGGCCGCTTTTGCCACCACATATCCGCAGCTCAACGCGCTCAACGTGATGCACCTGGCCACGCCCGCGAGCGCAATTCTGTCTGCGGTGATCTTCAACGCGCTGATCATCATTGCGCTGATACCGCTCGCGTTGAAAGGCGTGCAATACCGTCCCGTTGGTGCCGCGGCACTCCTGCGGCGCAATCTTTTGATCTACGGCGTCGGCGGAATCATCGTACCGTTCGTGGGTATCAAGCTGATCGACCTGGTGCTGTTGGGCCTGGGTCTCGCATAAAAGCGAGAAGCGAATATGGTCAGAAAGCTCAAACGTGCACTGTTCCCGTTGCTGCTACTTCACGTTGTCACCAGGCTGCTTGGTTCTGTGCCTATAACCGGTCCGCTGTTACGACGCGATGTCTTGTTCTACAGCGTAGGCGGGATGATCGTGCTTTTCCTAGGTATTCAGCTGACCGATCTGGTAGCGCTGAGCCCAGATCTCGCATAAAGGAGAATCGAGTATGCTCAGAGAATTCAAACCCGCGCTGATCCTGTTGCTGCTGCTCACCGTCATCACCGGACTCATTTACCCATTGCTAGTGACGGGGATCGCGCAGGCGGTGTTCTCGCACCGAGCCAATGGCAGCTTGATCGAGCGCGATGGCAAAGCGATCGGCTCCGAGCTGATCGGCATGCCGTTTACGGCGCCGAAGTATTTCTGGCCGCGACCCTCCGCAACATCGCCGTATCCGTACAACGCGTCCGCTTCATCGGGATCGAATCAAGGTCCGACCAATCCTGCGCTCACCGATGCGGTCGCTGCGCGCATCAAGGCGCTGCGCGACGCCGATCCGGGCAACACAGCGCGGGTGCCGGTAGATCTCGTGACTGCATCGGCCAGCGGACTCGATCCGCAGATTAGTCCCGCCGCGGCACAGTATCAGGCGAGCCGGGTAGCGCGTGCCCGCGGATTGGATCCGGCTGCCGTGCAATCGCAGATCGACAAATACACCGACGGGCGCCAACTCGGCATACTGGGCGAGCCGCGCGTAAACGTGCTGGAGCTCAATCAGGCTTTGGATGCGATCGGCAAGCAATGACGACCACTAACTCTTGACGGCTCCCGATGGCGGCACCTGACCGCGATAGGCCTGACCCCGATACATTGCTGGCGCAGCTTCAGCATCAGCACGCGCTATCTCAACGCGGGAAGTTGCGCGTCTATTTCGGCGCTTCGGCGGGCGTGGGCAAAACCTTCGCGATGCTGGCCGCCGCACGCAAACGGCAGGAAGAAGGCCGCGACGTTCTGATCGGTGTGGTGGAAACGCATGGGCGGAGCGAGACGGCCGCGTTGCTGGACGGTCTCGCGTTATTGCCGCAGAAACAGATCGAGTACAAAGCCAATCGACTGCTCGAGTTCGATCTCGATGCGGCGCTCGCGATCCATCCTGAGCTGATTCTCGTCGACGAGCTCGCGCATACCAATGCGCCGGGCTCGCGCCACCCCAAGCGTTACCAGGATGTCGAAGAGCTGCTCGCTGCCGGCATCGACGTCTACACCACGGTCAACGTCCAGCACCTCGAAAGTCTCAACGACGTGGTTGGCGGCATCACCGGCATCCGGGTGAATGAGACCCTGCCCGATCGGGTGTTCGACCGGGCCGACGAGGTGATGCTGGTCGACCTGCCGCCCGATGAGCTGCTCAATCGCCTGCGCGAGGGCAAGGTCTATTTGCCGGAACAGGCTCGCCATGCCGCCAAGAATTTTTTTCGCAAAGGCAATCTCATCGCGCTGCGCGAGCTGGCCCTGCGCCAGACTGCCGATCGCGTCGACGATCAGATGCGCGAGTACCGCGTCGACGAAGCGATCGGACAGATTTGGAAAACGCGCGACGGCGTGCTCGCTTGCGTCGGTCCGAATGCGGGCGACGAGCACGTCGTTCGCAGCGCCAGCCGGCTCGCGAAGCAACTCGACGCGCCGTGGCATGCCGTGTACGTCGAAACGCCGACCTTGCAGCGACTGCCCGAAACGCACCGCGCGAACATTCTGCGTACGCTGAAGTTGGCGCAGGAGCTCGGCGCGCAAACAGCAACGCTGCCCGGCCAGACGGTGGAAGATGCGGTCGTCGATTACTGCGGGCGCCACAACCTCAGCAAAATCGTCGTCGGCCGAGACCGCGCATCGTACTTGCAGCGGCTGCGCCGGTCGTTCGCCGATCGGCTGGTGCTTGCCTCGCCCGAGCTGGAGATCGTGCAGGTTCCATCGAGCACAAGTGGAATCGCGCAGCAAAGCAATCGCATCCACACGGGCCCGCCTGCGCGGCGGGCAAAATCGCCGCGCTGGGCGGGCTATGCGTGGGCGGCGGTGTACTGCGCAGTGGCAATGGCGATCGCGTGGCCGCTGCCGACCTGGTTCGAGCCGGTCAACATTGCGATGCTGTTCATGCTGGCGGTAGTGCTCGCCGCAGTCCGCCATGGGCGCGGCCCTGCGGTGTTGGCAGCGGTGCTCAATGTCGCCGCATTCGATTTCTTCTTCGTCGCACCGCGATTGTCGTTTGCCGTCGGCGACGTGCAATATCTGCTGACATTCGTGGTGATGCTGGTGGTCGGCTTGATCATCGGCCATCTCACCGGACATCTGCGCTACCAGGCGCGCGTCGCGACCCATCGGGAAGCGCGCGTTCGCTCGCTGTATGAGGTCGCACGGGAACTCTCCGTCGCGCTATTACCCGAGCAAGTCGTGTCGATCAGCGAGGGCTTTATCCAATCGACCTTTCGCGCGAAATCCGCGCTGCTCGTATTGTCCGATACGGATAGCTTGACTCTGCCTGCCGCGACGACCACCGGCCTAAATCTCTCGCTGCTCGATCTTAGCATCGCGCAATGGGTGAACGACCGCGCGGAACCCGCGGGGCTGGCAACCGACACGCTGCCGGGCGCGGCACTGCTGTATCTGCCGTTGCGGGCGCCTATGCGCACACGCGGGGTGCTTGCCGTGCAGCCGTCCAACGCACGCTGGCTGTTGGTCCCGGAACAGCGACGGCAGCTGGAAACGTTCGCTGCGCTTGCCGCCCTCGCGCTCGAACGCCTGCACTACGTCGATGTCGCGCAGCGTGCGCTCGTCCGCATCGAGTCCGAGCGCTTGCGCAATGCGCTGCTGTCAGCGGTATCGCATGATTTGCGGACACCGCTCACCGCGCTGGTTGGCTTGGCGGAAACGCTGACGTTGATGCAACCGGCGTTGCCACGCGCGCAAGGCGAGCTCGCCGAGGCGATTCGATCGCAGGCGACGCGCATGACCACGGTGGTGACGAATCTGCTCGACATGGCGCGGCTCGAGGGCGGCGGCGTCAAGCTCAATCGGCAATGGCATCCGCTCGAGGAAGTGATCGGATCGGCGGTCGCCGCTAACGCTTCGCTGCTGCGACATCACGTGATCGAAGTCGGCGATTTCAATGCGCTGCCACTGCTCGAGTTCGACGCGGTACTGCTGGAGCGCGTGTTCAGCAATCTTCTGGAGAACGCCGGCAAGTACACGCCGGCCGGCACCGGAATTCGCATCGATGCTTTCCTGCGCGAGCGCGACGTGGAGATCGTCGTCGCCGACACCGGTGCCGGATTTCCGGCGGGCGGCGAAGAAACGATCTTCGAGAAGTTCACGCGCGGGGAGAAAGAGTCCGCTACACCAGGGGTGGGACTCGGTCTCGCGGTGGCGAAAGCAATCGTCAATGCGCATGGCGGAAAGATGTGGGCCGAGTCCGCGCCCGGCGGCGGCGCGCGCTTTTGGTTTACCTTGCCACGCGGCCATCCGCCCGCCACCGAGCTACCGGCGGACGAGGTCGACCCCGGCGACGTGAACTCGTCGGCGCTTCCCAGCAGGCACGGGTAATCGCATGCCGGTGATCCTCGTCGTCGAGGATGAACAGGACATTCGACGCTTTCTGCGCACCTCGCTGGAGGCCGAAGGCCTGCATGTGTTCGAGGCGGGCACCGTTGCAACCGCGGTGGTCGAAGCCGGCACGCGCAAGCCCGACCTGGTGATTCTTGATCTCGGGTTGCCCGACCTGGATGGCATCGCGTTCATCGAGAGGGTGCGTACTTGGTCGGAGCTGCCGATTCTAGTGTTGTCCGCGCGCGTCGAGGAAGCACAGAAAATCGCGGCGCTGGATGCGGGCGCCGACGATTACCTTACCAAGCCATTCGGCGTCGGCGAGCTGGTCGCGCGCGTCCGTGCGTTACTGCGCCGGCGGATGAAGGGCGCCGACGTCGACGCACCGACGGTAACGTGGGGCGATGTGAAGATCGATCTGGTCAGGCGCACGGTCGAGCGTGCCGAGGTTCCGGTGCACATGACGCCGATCGAATTCCGGCTGCTCTCGCTGCTCGTGTGCAACCCGGGCGCTGTGATGACGCAGCGTCACCTGCTGCGCGAAGTGTGGGGCCCGTCGCATTCCGATCAGAGCCACTATTTACGCATTTACATGGGCCGCCTGCGCCGAAAGCTGGAAGTGGATCCGGCACGGCCGCAGCACTTCACGACCGAGACCGGAATCGGCTATCGGTTCGTGCTGGATCGTTGAATAGCAGCGGCGCCTGTGGTCGCGGCTGGCCGTCGTCCAGGAACCAACTCAAAATCCGGCGATCGTCTGTCTGGAACATCGGCGGCGTATTGCAACAGCAGTCGCGCGGCAGCTCGCTGACATTCGTGAGCCAGGACGGGCTGGTCGATCTGACCACGTAGCCCGTAGTCGCGCCGCTCGCGGAGGCGACGCCTGCGCCGCAGCCGAAGAGATCGCAAGCAACGAAACCGCAAGCAACGACCGCAATCAACGAAACCGCAAGCAATGAAACCGCAGGCAATCAAACCAGAGCGCAATGATGATCCACACGTCGAAGACGAGAACGTTCGCGGCAGTGGCACTGAACAAGACGTGCTGGCGACGATCGAGCGGTTGGCCGGGCTGAAGACGAAAGGGATCTTGACCGAGGACGAATTTGCGGCGAAGAAAGCACAGCTGCTCAGGTTGATCTAGGGAAGCTCTGAACAAGTCTTGCGTGCGCGACCGGGGTGATTTGGGCCGAGGGCAAGAGGGCGAGGACGCCGTGTAGCCCGCCTACACCAGGACGAGCGCACGCGGCCATCGGCCCAAATCACCCCGGTCCCTCTATAGAGACGACAGATTATTGGGTTGTGTCAGGTGCAGCGTCTGCATCGTTGCGCCC
>JBBRGM010000089.1:0-12531 GCA_038240725.1 Burkholderiales bacterium
CGCTATACAGAGCTAACCCAGCGCTAGCCTCCGGCAAGTGAGCCTAGACGCACAGCTTGCGACGTAGTATGTCATTCACCTGGGCCGGATTGGCCTTCCCCTTGGTAGCCTTCATCGCCTGCCCTACGAAGAAATTAAACGCCTTGTCTTTGCCCTGGCGGTATTCCGCGACTTGATTCGGGTTGGCAGCGATGATGCCGTCGACGATCTGCTCGATCTCTCCCGCATCGGACATCTGCCGTAACCCACGCGCTTGCACGATCTCATCGGCAGTCCCAGCGCCGTCCCACATCGCATCGAAGACGTCCTTGGCCATCTTGCCGGACAAGCTTTGATCGGCGATTCTTTGCAGCAGACCAGCAAAAGCGGTTGCGGTGATCGGCGACTGGGCGATCTCCAAACCTTCCCGGTTGAGGCGACCCGACAGCTCGCCCATGATCCAGTTGGCACATAGCTTTGCCTGTCCAGGCAACGCCGCAACAACGGCTTCGAAGTAATCGGCCGTTTCGCGATTCACCGTCATCAGGGATGCGTCGTACGGCGTCAGCGCCAGCTCGCGTTCGAAGCGGTCGCGCTTGGCGCCGGGCAATTCAGGAAGCGCAGCCTTGACCTCATCGATCCAGCTCTGACTGATCTTCAGCGGCAGCAGATCGGGGTCGGGGAAATAGCGGTAGTCCTGCGCGTCCTCTTTCGAACGCATCGGCCGCGTCTCATCTCGATCGGGATCGTACAGCCGCGTCTCCTGCACGATTGCGCCGCCGTCCTCGAGCACTTCGATCTGGCGCCGTACCTCGAATTGAATCGCCCGCTCCATGAAGCGGAAGGAATTCAGATTCTTGATCTCGCAGCGCGTACCGAGTTTGACGCTTCCCCTATGGCGAACCGAGACGTTGGCATCGCAGCGAAACGACCCTTCCTGCATGTTGCCGTCGCAGATCTCGATCCAGCGAACCAGCGAGTGCAGCGACTTGGCATAGGCGATCGCCTCGGCTGCCGAGCGCAGATCCGGCTCGCTCACGATTTCGAGCAGCGGCGTTCCCGCGCGATTGAGATCGATTCCGGTCATGCCGTGAAAGTCTTCGTGCAGTGATTTGCCGGCGTCTTCCTCGAGATGCGCGCGGGTGAGGCGAATCGTCTTATCGCTTCCGTCGACGTTGATCGCGAGCGTCCCGCCTTGCACCACGGGGATTTCGTACTGGCTGATGTGATATCCCTTCGGCAGATCGGGATAGAAGTAATTTTTCCGTGCGAACACCGAATGCCGATTTATGGTGGCGCCCACGGCAAGACCGAATCGTATGGCGCGCTCGACCGCGCCGCGGTTGGCAACCGGCAAGGTACCCGGCAGGGCAATGTCGACCGCAGACGCTTGCGCGTTCGGCGCGGCGCCGTAGTGCGTAGACGCGCCTGAAAATATCTTCGAGGCGGTCGACAGTTGCGCGTGCGTTTCCAACCCGATGACGACTTCCCAATCCATTCGTTGCGCTCCGAATTACACGCGGATCATGCTGCTTGCGTCCGATCGTCTTCGGCAAGCTTGGGCATGCGTAGATGCCAGTCGGTACTGGTCTGGAACTGATGCGCGAGGTTCAGCATGCGCGCCTCGTCGAAGTAGTTGCCGATAATCTGCAGACCTACTGGTCTTTGCTTGTCGCCAAAACCGCACGGAATCGACATGCCCGGCAGTCCGGCCAAGTTGACCGAAATCGTATAGATATCGTCCAAATACATCTGCACCGGGTCAGCGGTCTTCGCGCCCAGATCGAATGCAACCGTGGGCGATGTGGGGCCGAGAATCAGATCGCATGTCTTGAATGCCTCGGCGAAATCCTGCGCAATCAGACGCCGGATCTTTTGCGCCTGCAGATAATAAGCGTCGTAGTAGCCATGCGAGAGCACGTAGGTGCCGACGAGGATGCGTCGCTTCACCTCGGCGCCGAAACCTTCCGCGCGCGATTTCATGTACATCTCGCGCAGATCGGAATATTCCGCTGCACGATGACCGTAGCGCGAGCCATCGTAGCGAGCCAGATTGCTGGACGCTTCGGCAGGCGCTAAAACATAATAGGCCGGCACCGATAGCCCGGTATTAGGCAGTGTCACCTCGACCGTTGTGCAGCCCAATTTTTTCAGCTCGGTCAGTGCATTTTCCACTGAGCGCCCGACGTCCGATGCGAGGCCTTCCGCGAAATACTCTTTCGGCAGCCCGATGCACAAACCCGAAATCGAACGATCGAGATTGCGCGTATAGTCCTCCACCGGTCGCTCGAGGCTCGTGGAATCGCGCGCATCGAAACCGGCCAGCACATTCATCAGCAGCGCCAAGTCGTGAGCAGATTTCGCCAGGGGGCCGCATTGGTCGAGACTCGACGCGTAGGCGACCATCCCATATCGGGACACCAGCCCGTACGTAGGTTTCAAACCGGAAACGCCGCACAGCGCAGCCGGCTGACGAACCGAACCGCCGGTATCCGTACCGAGCGCGGCAGGCGCGATGCGAGCCGCCACTGCGGCCGCCGACCCGCCCGAGCTGCCGCCGGGAACAGCCGCTACGTCCCATGGATTGCGCGTCGGACCGAAGAACGAATTCTCGGTCGACGAGCCCATGGCAAATTCATCGAGGTTCGTCTTGCCGAGGTTTACCGCGCCCGCGGCAGCGAGTTTTTCGACGACGTGCGCGTCATAGGGCGCGACGAAGTTGTGCAGAATCTTCGAGCCGCACGTGGTTAGCCAGCCCTTTGCGCAGAAAATGTCTTTCAGCGCGATCGGAATTCCAGTCAATGGCTGAGCTTCGCCGCGCGCGATCTTGGCGTCCGCATCGCGTGCTTGCGCCAGGGTGGCGTCGGAATCGATTGTTATGAATGCATTTAGCTCGGCATCGAAGCGGCGAGCGCGACCGAGGAAGAGCTCAGCAAGCTCCACGCTGGATATGCTTTTCTGCGCCAGCGCGCGCGCTAACTCGCTGAGTGTGGAGTTGATCATCGCAAAAGCAGAAGTTGTTAGTTGGTCCGTGCGAACGGCGACACCGCCGTCTCTACTCGAGTACTTTCGGCACCAAGTAAAGGCCGGCTTCTACTTGGGGGGCGATGCTTTGAAACAGCGAGCGCTGGTCCGTTTCGGTGACGCGGTCGTCGCGCAGCCGCAAGCCGACATCCTGACCGTGCGACATCGGCTCGACGCCGCGCGTGTCCACCGATTGCAGTTGCTCGATCAGGGAGAAAATATTTTGGAGTTGCGCCAGCACATCCTGGACTTCGGATTCGGTAACATCCAACCGCGCCAGGTTGGCGATACGTCTGACGTCGTTTTCGGAGAGGCTCATTGCGTGGATCCACCGGGACGAGCTGGGAAAGCTGAAGGCAAGGCGGGAAATCGATGCAGGTCAAATGCGCCCGCAGCTTCCAAGGCTTTCTTCAAGTAGAGTATTATAACTTTATCCCCTCATTCCTTTCACTCTATATACCAGAAGCTCATGTTCGGATTCCTGGGCGGTTACTTCTCAAACGATCTCGCGATCGATCTCGGCACAGCGAACACACTGATCTATGTACGGGGTAAAGGCATCGTTCTCAACGAACCATCGGTGGTTGCCATACGGCAGGAAGGCGGACCCAATGGTAAGAAAGTAATTCAAGAGGTCGGTCTCGCGGCGAAACAGATGTTGGGCCGTACGCCCGGCAACATAGTCGCGATCAGACCGATGAAGGACGGCGTCATCGCCGACTTCACGGTGACTGAGCAGATGCTCAAGCAGTTCATCAAGAAAGTCCATGACAGCCGGCTGTTCTCGCCGAGTCCGCGTATCGTGATCTGCGTTCCATGCGGTTCGACGCAGGTTGAGCGTCGCGCCATTCGCGAGTCTGCGTATGGCGCTGGCGCGCGCAAAGTCGAGTTGATCGAGGAGCCTATGGCCGCGGCGATCGGCGCCGGTTTACCGGTCGAGGAAGCTACCGGCTCGATGGTGGTGGATATCGGCGGTGGCACCACCGAAGTCGGGGTAATTTCGTTGGGCGGCATCGTTTACTCAGGGTCAGTCCGAGTCGGCGGCGACAAGTTCGACGAGGCGATCATCAATTACATTCGTCGCAATTACGGCATGCTGATCGGCGAGACCACCGCTGAAGAGATCAAGAAAGAGATCGGCTCCGCGTTCCCGGGCAGCGAAGTGAAAGAAAAAGAAGTGAAAGGCCGTAATCTGGCGGAAGGCATCCCGCGCAGCTTTACCATCTCCAGCAATGAGATCCTGGAAGCGCTCACCGAGCCGCTGAACAGTATCGTCAGCGCGGTGAAATCGGCGCTCGAGCAGACGCCACCCGAGCTTGGTGCAGACATCGCCGAGAAGGGTATGGTGCTCACTGGCGGCGGCGCATTGCTGCGTGACATCGACCGGCTGTTGATGGAAGAGACGGGATTGCCGGTGATCGTTGCGGACGACCCGCTTACCTGCGTCGTGCGCGGATCCGGCAAGGCGCTGGACAAGATGGACAAGCTCGGAAGCATCTTCACGAGCGACTGAGCGGAGACTAAGCCTGCTCGATGCGCTGCAGGTACGTGCGACGCCGTGCGAAGATCGAAATGAGCCGCATGGTTTTTGCTTACGGGGAGGCGCTTCCCCATTAGTCCCGGACACGAAGTAACCGCATGGAATACTCGCCGCCACCGTTCTTCAAACGCGGACCGAGCCTCCTTACCCGCTTCACTTTTTTCTCCCTGCTCTCCGTCTGCTTGTTGATATCGGACGCACGGTTCAACTATCTGCAGATTTTCAGGCAAGGGATCGGCGCCATGGTCTACCCGGTGCAGCGATTCGCCGCTCTGCCGGGCTCGCTCGCTTCGCGAGTTGGATCGTTTTTCGTCACGCAGTCGCAACTGCAGCGCGAGAACGAACAGCTCAAGCGGCAGGAATTGCGCAACAGCGCCGCGGTCCAGGTGCAGAAGTCGCTGCAGACGGAAAACCAACGCCTGCGCCAATTGCTCGCGATGCGCGAGCGCCTGCCGCGCGACTTTCTCGCCGCCGAAATTCTGTATGGCAATCGCGACCCATTCACACGCCGCGTCGTCGTCGATCGGGGATTGCAGAACGGCGTCAGTGCCGGACAAGCGGTCGTGGATGAAAACGGCGTCATCGGCCAAGTCACGCGCGTGTTCCCATGGGTGTCGGAGGTCACACTGATCACCGACAAAGAGCAGGCGGTCCCGATACAAGTCGTGCGCAGCGGTTTGCGCGGGGTGACCTTTGGTATCGGCTACGATGGCACGCTCGAGCTCAGGTTTATGCCGGTCAATGCCGACATTCAGAATGGCGACTTGATCGTCACGTCAGGTATCGACGGCACCTATCCGCCGGGGCTGCCGGTTGCGGTGGTCTCCAATGTCGAGCGTAATGCCGCTTACGCATTTGCGCGCATCGCTTGCACGCCGTCCGCCGGCGTGAGCAGCTCGATACAGGTGCTGATCGTAGCGACTACCGACAAGGTGCCCGCCAACCCGGCCGTCGAAGAGCAGCCCAGCCTCAAAATCAAGAAAGGAAAGCGGTGAATCTGAGTTGGTTGCGCCCGCCTACCGGTGGCCGAGCGCCGCCGCAGGAAATCCTGCGGCCGGTGAAGTCGCGCTACATCCTGCTGACCGTTCTCGCAGCGCTCGTGCTCAACCTGCTGACCGTACCCGACGTCGCGGCGCAGACACGGCCGGACTTCATCGCCTTGACCCTCATCTACTGGGTCGTGTATCACCCGCGCCGTGTCGGCTTTTTGCCAGCATGGTTTCTCGGCCTGACCATGGACGTGGCCGATGGCAGCCTATTCGGCCAACACGCTCTCGCGTATGCGGTATTGATGTATCTCGCGATCCTTTTCCACCGCCGGATCGTGATGTTCGGCATGCGCCAGCAGATCGTCCACGTGCTTGCCATTCTGCTGCTCTCGCAGTTGATCATGCTTGCGATACGCATGATGGCCGGATCCGATTTCCCCGGCGCCCTGTATTTCGTGCCGAGCCTGGTAGGTGCCGCGCTGTGGCCGCTGTTATTCAACCTGATTCGCATCCCGTTGCGGCCGAGGTCGGCCTCCGATGGCGTCTAGATTTCGCATGTTTCGACGCCTGTCGGGCAACCAGGATCGCGAGCCGATCCTGCTCGGCAGCGGGCGCCGTGCCGAACTGCGCGATCACCAGCGCGAGCTGTCGAATTTCCACTTGCGCCTGGCGGTTTGCGCCGGTGTGGTGGTAATCGTTTTTTTCCTGCTGCTGAGTCGATTTTTTTACCTGCAAGTCGTGCAGCACGAGTACTACCACACGCTCGCGGAAAACAATCGCATCTCGATCGTCCCGATCATCCCCAATCGCGGACTCATCCTCGATCGCAACGGCGCGGTGCTCGCTCACAACTACTCCGCGTACACACTCGAGATAACGCCGAACAAAGTCGGCGATCTCGAACCGCTCATCAATGAGCTCGCGACAGTGGTCGATATCGCGCCGAAAGATCGTAAGCGCTTTCGCAAGGTACTGGAAGAGGGCCACGATTTCGCCAGCCTGCCGATTCGTACGCGGCTAAACGATGTGGAAGTCGCGCGCTTCGCTGCGAACAAGTACCGATTTCCGGGCGTCGATATTCGCGCGCGTCTGTTTCGCCACTATCCGAATGGCGAGGCCGCTTCGCACGTCATCGGCTACATCGGCCGGCTGACCGAATCCGATCTGGACAAGCTGGACGACAAAGGTCTGGCGGCCAACTACACCGGTTCGGATTTCATCGGCAAAGTGGGCCTGGAGTCCCGTTATGAATCGGACCTGCACGGCACTACCGGATTCGAAGAAGTGGAAACGGATGCGAACGGCCGCGCCGTACGCACTTTGCGCAGCACGCTACCGGTGTCGGGGAATAATCTTTTGCTCTCCCTCGATGCTCGTCTGCAAGAAGTCGCGGAGCAGGCATTCGGCGACCATCGTGGCGCGCTGATTGCACTCGAGCCTGCGACCGGGGGCATCCTCGCGCTGGTGAGCCGCCCCGGTTTCGATCCCAATCTGTTCGTCGATGGCATCGATCCCTCGAACTGGGAAGCGTTGAACAGCTCGCCCGACCATCCGCTCAACAACCGCGCCCTGCAGGGTCAGTATCCGCCCGGTTCTACATTCAAACCGTTCATGGCGCTCGCCGCGCTCGAGCTGGGCAAGCGTTCGCCGCATCACGCCATCTTCGATCCCGGCTACTTCGTTCTCGGCGGTGCCGGCGGACATCGCTATCGCGATTGGAAAACCGGCGGGCACGGCATGGTGGACCTACACAAATCCATCGTCATATCGTGCGACACCTACTACTACGGCGTCGCGCAGGATCTCGGCATCGACAACATCCATCAATTCATCGGTCAGTTCGGTTTCGGCAAAAAAACCGGCATCGACATCGACGGCGAGAGCGGCGGCTTGCTGCCGTCGCAGGAATGGAAGTCGAAACGGTTTGCGCAAAAGTGGTTTGCGGGAGACACCATCTCAGTGGGAATCGGTCAGGGCTACAATCTCGCCACCCCGCTGCAGCTTGCGCAGGCTACCGCGATTCTCGCCAACAACGGCACTGTGTTTCATCCGCATCTGGTACGCCACATCCAGGACAGCCAGACGAATCAGCTGCGCAGCGTCGAAGTGCAGCCGGCCGGAAAAATCGCTTTCAATCCGGACAACCTCGCGATGGTGCGAGATGCAATGGTGGACGTAACGCGTCCGGGCGGCACCGCTGCTGCAGCAGGCGCGGGCGCGCAGTACAGCTTCGCGGGCAAGACCGGCACCGCGCAGGTGGTCGCCATGAAGCAGGGAGAAAAGTACGACGAAAAGCGCGTAAATGAACGATTTCGAGATCACGCGCTGTTCATTGCGTACGCACCGGCAGAGGCGCCGAAGATTGCGCTGGCCGTGCTAGTGGAAAACGGCGGACACGGCGGCTCGATCGCCGCCCCGATCGCACGCAAGGTGCTCGATTTCTATCTCCTGGGCAAGGAGCCTGAGATCAAGCTCGACGAGGACGAAGAATCGGAAAATGATTAATCGCGTCCTGTTGTTTCTCGGCCGCCACATCGATCGCTATCTGCTGGCGGCGATCTGCGCGCTGCTGGTGGTCGGGCTAATCACGCTCTACAGCGCGACCGGCGAGAGCACACCACGCATTTTCGGCCAGGTCGCCAACATCGTCGTAGCGATCGGGCTCATGTGGATTGCTGCGAATGTTCCGCCGCATTACTTACAACGCCTGGCGTTGCCGGTGTACCTGCTCGGGCTGGTCCTGCTCATCGCCGTGTTCTTTTTCGGCGAGGTGATCAACGGCGCGCGGCGGTGGCTGCACGTCGGCGTGACGCGCATACAACCTTCTGAGCTGATGAAAGTTGCTGTGCCGCTAGCGCTTGCCTGGTATTTCGATCGCTATGAGGCGGTGCTCAAGCTGCGCGACTTTGCGGTCGCGGCGATCATGCTGATCGTCCCGGTATTGTTGATCGCAAAGCAGCCTGATCTGGGCACTGCATTGCTGATCACTGCCGCCGGCTTTTTCGTTATTTTTCTCGCCGGGTTGAGCTGGAAAATACTGGTCAGCTTGTTCATCGCCGGACTCGCCTGCATGCCTTTGCTCTGGTCGGTATTGCACGACTACCAGCGACAGCGCATCTTGACCTTGCTCGACCCTTCGCAAGATCCGCTCGGCGCCGGCTATCACACGATTCAAGCTACCATCGCGCTGGGCTCCGGCGGGTTTTTCGGCAAAGGCTGGCTGAACGGCACTCAAGCGCATCTGGATTTTCTACCGGAGCGCAGTACGGATTTCGTGTTCGCCGTGTTCTCGGAGGAGTTCGGGCTGTTCGGAAACCTGGTGCTGGTAACGCTGTTCTTATTCATAATCGGCCGCGGCATCTTCATCAGCTTCAATGCATCGACGCTGTTTACCCGCCTGGTCGCTGGTGCCGTGACCTTGACATTCTTCACCTATGTCTTCGTCAACATGGGGATGGTCAGCGGCATCCTCCCGGTGGTAGGGGTGCCGCTTCCGCTGATCAGTTATGGCGGAACGTCGCTGGTCAGCATCCTGTTCGGAATGGGAATTTTGATGAGCATTCACACGCACAAACGACTGGTAAAAAGCTGATGGCCGAAACCTCGGCGGCGCGCGGCGGCGCGAGCGTCCGTCCGCTATACGCACACGCGCTGGTGATGTTGCTGGCCGGCGCGCTGGCTGCGTGTTCGAGCGCCCCGATGCGCGAAGATACGAGCGTTGCGCGCAAGCCGGGTGGCTATTACCTCGACGACGGGCCGGGCGCTAATCCGCCGCCGAATATCGAACAGATACCCGATGCGGAGCCGCGCGCCGAGCCGATCAAAGCGTCGACCGCGAAACCCTATGTTGCTCTGGGTCAACGCTACACGCCGATGACCGCGGCGACGCCGTACAAAGCACGCGGATTGGCGAGCTGGTACGGCCGCCGCTATCACGGCAAGCCGACCGCATCGGGCGAGCCGTACGACATGTATGCGATGACTGCTGCGCATCCTACCTTGCCGATCCCGAGTTACGTGCGCGTCAGCAACGTTCGGTCGGGCAAATCGGTAGTCGTGCGGATCAACGATCGCGGACCGTTTCACAGCGATCGCCTGATCGACTTGTCGTATGCAGCGGCAGTCAAGCTCGGTATCGTGCGATCCGGCAGCGACCTCGTCGACATCGAGTCCGTGCTGCCGGGAGACGCGACGCCGGCATTGTTGTCTCCAGCCACTGACGTCGCGCAATCTCCGGCCGACGTGGCTGCAGCTTCGCAGACAGCAGGCGATGCAGCATCGGTCGCATCGGCACAACCCGCCACCGCCGGCGTCTACATCCAGCTCGGCGCATTCGCGGCGCGAAGAAATGCCGAAGATTATTTATTGCGGATCCGCTCCGAATTGAGCTGGCTATCGGAGAGTCTTGCCGTATTTCCCCGCGATGGGTTGTATCGTGTACACATCGGTCCGTATACCGATCGCGAGCAGGCCACGCAGGTGGCATCGCGCATCGGCCAGAGCATGGACGTGCACCCGGTCGTCATCTCACGCTAACGCATCATCTTTCAACGCAGGGCGAGACAAACTTCATGCACACGCTGATTTGCGGATCGATCGCTTACGACACCATCATGGTGTTTCAAGACCGCTTCAAAAACCATATCTTGCCGGAGCAACTGCATATCCTGAACGTCGCATTTCTGGTGCCCGACATGCGACGCGAGTTCGGCGGCTGCGCGGGAAACATCGCATACAACCTCGCGATGCTCGGCGGCGCGCCGCTGATCATGGCAACGGTCGGACAAGATTATCAGGCGTATGCCGATCGGCTCACGAAGCTGCAGATTTCGCAGGACCACATTCGCCGCGTACCGGACGCGTTTTGCGCACAGGCGTTTATCACGACCGATCTGGACGACAATCAGATCACCGCGTTTCATCCGGGGGCGATGAATTTTTCGCACCTGAATCACGTAACCGACGGCAACAGCGTAACGCTCGGCATCGTTGCGCCGGACGGACGCGACGGCATGTTGATGCATGCTCGAGAATTCTCGCACGCGAAGATTCCGTTCATCTTCGATCCCGGCCAGGGCATGCCGATGTTCGGCGGCGATGAGCTGCTCGAGTTCGTTCGCATGGCGGACTACTTGGCAGTGAACGATTACGAAGCGCAGATGCTGCAGGAAAAAACCGGCAAGACAGTGGAGCAGCTCGCGGCCATGGTAAAAGCACTGGTGATCACCAAGGGCGCAGAAGGCTCGTCGATCTACGCCGACGGCAAACGCATCGACGTTGCGAGCGTCAAGCCGGAAGCGGTGCTCGATCCGACCGGCTGCGGCGACGCGTATCGCGCGGGTCTGCTGTACGGGATCTCGCAGAATTACGATTGGAGCAAAACCGGGCGGCTGGCGTCACTGCTCGGTTCGATCAAAATCGCCAGCCGCGGCGGACAGAATCATCGGTTTACGCGAGATGAAATCGCCGTCCGGTATGGCAAAGCGTTCGGCGATTCGATCTGGTAAGCTCGCAAAAAAATATGCCGGGAACCTCGGCGCATATGCATGATCGCCTTCGAACGACTTCATCCGAGCTCTACCAATATCGCGCTCAGTCTTCCCCGCCGACCCGCGTGCTCGATGATGGTGCCATGGACCTCGAATTAGGCGCCGCGATTCCATCTTTTCTTCCGCGTACGATCCCGCGCGACTTCCACGTTTCGAATGTCCGCTAGCTCTGTAGGTGTTCCTGCGCCGGTTCGATATCGAACCACGCCCGCGCTGGTCCGCCTGTATCGGCTGAGCCGCTTTTTGATTCACATCGTCTACGGCTGCTTCTACGTCGGCGTGTTGTTCCATTTCATGTCGAGCGAACGGCGGTTTGCCGCCATTCAGAAGTGGTCGCGCCAGGCGCTCGGCATGCTCAACATTCGCTGGAAGGTAAATGGTGCTCTGGCGCCTGACGCTTTGCCGACACTGGTGGTGAGCAATCATGTCTCGTGGTTGGATATCTGGGTGATCAATTGCGTGACGCCAGTGCGTTTTGTCGCCAAGTCCGATATTAGACGCTGGCCTGTCGTCGGCTTTCTGGTGACCGGCGCAGGGACTATCTTCATCGAGCGAGAAAAGCGGCGCGACACCGCGCGCACCAATCGCGCCGTAATCGAAGCGCTGATGTCCGGCGATTACGTGGCGGTGTTTCCAGAAGGAACAACAACCGACGGCACCGAGGTGAAGTCGTATCACGCTTCGCTGTTCCAACCCGCGTTGGGCGCAGGCGCACGGGTAGTCGTTCTCGCGTTGCGCTATCTCACACCGGATGGCCGCGTGAACATCAGCGCGTCTTACGTCGGCGATCAGTCGCTGCTGGAATCGGTACGGCTGATTCTCGGTCAGCGATCTCTGGACGTCGAAGTCATCGTGGCCGGCACGGTCGACGTCAGCGGTAAGACACGTCGTCAAATTGCTCGGGAAGCGGAGGTCGCTACTGCGGACGCGTTGAGCTTGCCGCGCCCGGACAAGCGACCTGGTACAACTGCCGATCTTCTAGACGCAATGCCGACAACTGGCGACCCCACAAGCAGCCGGAATCAAGCCCAATCACGTTCGTCCGAATCCGCAAGCCCAGTGCGGACCAGTGACCGAAGATAATCGGCGAGGCTGCGCTCGCTCGATTGGCCACCTCGAACCAGGGAAATAAGCCGGCCGGAATATCGGCCGCGCCGCCTTTGAATCCGAGCCCCATATCGCCGTCTGCGCTGCATACGCGCATGCGCGTCATTGCGTTGATGATCACGCGCAAACGTGGGTAGCCTTCCAGGGACTCGCTCCATCGCGTGGGCTGATTGCCATACATGTTCGCCAGCAGATTCGCATAATCGTCGCCGCGCAGCTCGCGGTGTACTTCTTCTGCAAGGCTGAGCGCATGCCCCATCGTCCACATCGGCAACAATCCCGCATGCACCATCGCATAGCCTTGCTCGCGATAGAACAGTGGACACGTGCGCAGCCACGCAAG
>JBBRGM010000090.1:0-12461 GCA_038240725.1 Burkholderiales bacterium
TACATCGTTCCGCTGTATGCATTGGTGCAAAGCCGATCCGATCCCGCACATCGGTCGCGGGTAATCGCCGCCAACAACATTCTCAACGCGCTGTTCATGGTCCTCGCGGCGGCTTTCGGCGCGGTGATGCTGGCCGCCGGCGCTAGCATTCCGCAGTTGTTCCTGGCAGCCGCGCTGTTGAACGCGGCGGTCGCGCTGTACATCTATCTGCTGCTGCCGGAATTTTTGATGCGGTTTCTGGCATGGTTGCTCATTCATACAATATATCGGCTGCGGTCGAAGGGACTGCAAAACATCCCTACCGAAGGTCCGGCGTTGCTGGCGTGCAATCACGTGAGCTTCGTCGATGCGATCGTCATCCTCGCCGGCTGCCCGCGTCCGGTTCGCTTTCTGATGGACCACCAGATTTTCAAAGTGCCGCTGTTGAGCTTCGTGTTTCGGACATCGAAGGCAATACCGATCGCGTCGGCGAAAGACGATCCGGCGATGCTGGAAGCTGCGTACGCGGAAGTCGCACGCGCGCTGGCAAATGGCGAGCTGGTCGGGATTTTTCCGGAAGGCAAGATCACGGCAACTGGCGAGCTGAAGCCATTCCGGGGCGGCATCAAGCGCATCGTGGATGCGACACCTGTGCCGGTAGTGCCGATGGCGCTGCGCGGCTTGTGGGGCAGCATGTTCAGCCGCAAGGATGGGGCGGCGTTCAAAAAGCTGCCGCGCAAATTATTCGCGCTGATCGAGCTCAACGTCGGCGCGGCGATTCCCGCGCAGACGCTGACACCGGAAGGACTGCAGGAAACGATTGGACAACTGCGAGGCGATTGGCGCTGAGCAGCACAGCGGCCGCCTGATCGCATGCATGCGCCGCCGACGACGCGCACACGCGTCAACAGTCAAACGCGCCAGCCCTCTTCCTCCTCTTCATCCTCATCGTCGTCGTCATCCTCGTCATCGTCGTCGTCATCGTTGCTGCGCTTGATGCCTTCGTCGTCGTCATCCTCGTCATCATCATCGGCAGCAACCGCCGGGACCGAGATCCACAACTCGTAGCCGTCGGGATCGGATAAGAAAAACTCGCGGGCGCCATAGGCGGTCAGGACGATATCGGAAACCGGAAATCCAGCATCGGCTAGCTGCACGTGCGTGTCCTCCAGATCATTTGGTTGGATGTACAACACCCAGGACTGGCCGA
This sequence comes from Burkholderiales bacterium, assembly GCA_038240725.1. Taxonomy (GTDB): domain Bacteria; phylum Pseudomonadota; class Gammaproteobacteria; order Burkholderiales; family SHXO01; genus SHXO01. The sequence continues at coordinate 1,190 of JBBRGM010000090.1, forward strand.
TCGCGGGATTCAACGTGATCTGCTCGTCTGCCGACAATTGCTGCAGCATGAGATCAGCGCCGCGCGAGCGCAGCCAGCACCACTTCATGCGGCCGTCTAATTCGTACGAGTCGAACAGCTTGAAACCGAAAAACTGCCGATAGAAACCTAAGGTCCGGTCGATATCCGAGACGCCGAGACTCGGCATCAGCTTGGCAGCGTTGCGCTGCGCTTGTTTTCCAGTACGCGCCATGTTCGCTCACGGTGAAGTCAGGATGCAGCGAGCATCGACGCAATCGACTCGCGGCGCAGCGAGCGCCTGACATGTGCCCACGGCGCCGCGGCTGCGATTGATTTCTTCCTGCAGAAAGCCGTACTCGTAGGCTTTGGATTCGAGCAATTCGCGGTTGGCGCTGCTCGCATAGGCAAGATACTCGGCCGGTCCGCCGCACGGACGCGAGCCGAGCGGCAGCACGCGGCAGTGGACGAGATTTACGCAACGCGGCTGGCCGATCATCGTGACGATTTCGTGATGCAGTCTTTCCAGCTCGGCCTCATCGCTTGTATTCGCCGCAGACGCGCCGCTATCAGCGGCCAGCGCGCATCCGGCCCAGACGCAAGCTACGATGAAATACCAGCCCTGCCGGCTTTCCATTGCGACCAACGATCAGGCTACCGTAACTCGCTTGTCGAGATACACGTCTTGAATCGCATTGAGCAGCTTGATGCCCTCCGCGAGCGGACGCTGGAATGCCTTGCGACCCGAGATGAGGCCCATCCCGCCGGCGCGCTTATTGATGACCGCGGTGCGCACGGCTTCCGCGAAGTCGTTGTCGCCGGAAGCGCCGCCTGAATTAATCAACCCGGCGCGCCCCATGTAGCAGTTGGCAAGCTGGTAGCGCGTCAGATCGATCGGGTTGTCGGTCGCGAGCTCGGTGTACACGCGCTTGTCCGTTTTGCCGTATGGATTTTCTTTGCTGTTGAGCACGTTGTAGCCGCCGTTATTTTCCGGCAGCTTTTGCTTGATGATGTCCGCCTCGATGGTCACGCCCAGATGATTGGCTTGGCCGGTCAAATCGGCCGACAAGTGGTAATCCTTGTCTTGCTTGAAGGCGGGATTACGCAGATAGCACCACAGCACTGTCGCCATGCCCAGCTCGTGCGCAGCGGCAAAAGCTTTGCTCACCTCGACGATCTGCCGGGCAGATTCCGGCGATCCGAAATAGACCGTCGCACCGACCGCAACTGCGCCCATGTCCTGCGCCTGCCTGATGCTTGCGAAAAAAATCTGATCGTACTTGTTCGGGTAGGTCAGAAATTCGTTGTGATTGAATTTGAGCAGGAACGGGATGCGGTGCGCGTACTTGCGCGCGCACGACCCGAGCACGCCGAGAGTGGATGCGACTGCATTGCAGCCGCCTTCGATCGCGAGCTGGATGATCTTTTCCGGATCGAACATCGCTGGATTCTTTGCGAACGATGCCCCGGCACTGTGTTCGATGCCCTGGTCGACCGGCAGGATAGAAAGATAACCCGTGCCCGCCAGGCGGCCGCGATCGAACATGCGTTGCAGGTTGCACAGGACCGCGGGCGTGCGATCGCTCGGCGCCACACAGCGGTCGACCCAATCGTTGCCCGGGAGATGCAGCGATTCTTTCGGAATCGCCTTGCACACGTAAGTCAGCAGGTCTTTATCTTTTCCCAGCAATGCTTCGATGTCCGTAGCACCCTTGGATCCAGCAGTAACGTCGTTCATTGTGCTTCCTCCGCATTAGCTGACTAGATACGTCGCCCCATTATCCACCGCAAGCCGCGACGGGTAAACGAGGCGCGAACAAGAAACAGGCGATCGCTATAATCCGTGTCCTCATCACATCAACCTGGAGCTGCAATGCGATATTCCCTTGGCGAGCGGCGAGTCGAGTGTCGCGGCGATTATTTCATTGCGGACAATGCGACGGTGGTCGGCTCTGTGGTCTTGGAGAGCGATGCGAGCGTGTGGTTCAACACCGTGGTCCGCGCCGACAACGATCCGATCCACATCGGTGCACGCAGCAATATCCAGGATGGCTCCGTACTGCATACCGACGAAAACGTTCCGTTGATACTCGGCGCGGACGTAACGATCGGCCACATGGTGATGCTGCACGGCTGCACGATCGGCGCTGGCTGTCTGATCGGAATCGGCGCAGTGGTACTGAACCACGCCAAGATCGGCAAGCACTGTCTGATCGGTGCGAAGTCGCTGATCACGGAAGGCAAGGAGATTCCGGAACGCTCGCTGGTCGTGGGCTCACCGGGGAAAGTGGTGCGTCAGCTCACCGATGAAGAAGTGAAGATGCTCCTCTGGAACGCCGACCACTACGTGCAAAACTTCACGCGGTACAAGCGGGACCTTAAGCTGCAGGACTGACTTTGCGTTGCTCCGCGCCTGGCATCGAACGGGCAGCTGCAACTTGAATCGCGTTCAACTTCGTGGCGCAAAGCCCACTGTTTGCGGAGAAAACGCTATATTTTCTTTGTCTCTCTCTCCAGACATCATTACACTTATGTCCGCCCGGTCGCTAGAAGCCGCATCGCGCCGGAGGTTTAGAGAGAACTCCTCAAGCTGGCATAAAAGGTGCCGTTTAGACCGTTAGTCTGCAGAAATTTAACTAGCTGGAGGAGCGTGATGTTGCTTGTGAGCCAACAGGGGAGCCGGGGAATGACGAAGTATGGCTTTAAAATCCGGACGCGAAGTGGCTTGGTGGTAGATAACCTGTCGATACCAGGTCGAGACCAAGCGGACGCCGAGCGTAAGCTGATTCAGATTTACCGTCACTGCGAGATTTTGGAATCCAAGTCTGTACAAGCCGTCGTACGCGACGAGTGCATGGATATGGATGGCATCATCTCGCTGATATCCCGGCAGGACCAGGAACAAACTTCGTAGGGCGCGGCGGTCCGTCATTCGGCCGGTGACCACCGCGTCGAAGCCGAAGCCTGTGTCGGCAATTACGGTGCGAGAGGTCCAGATCTCTCCATCGTCAAGCTAGAAAGCCGGTCTCGATAAGTTCGTCCAGCAGCGCGTCATAATCCTTCGCACCGCGACTTCCAGGTGCATGAGCAAACACGTCTTCGTTCGAAGCCGGGCTCTCCGCCAGACTCACATTCTCCGAAATACGGGTTTTGCATAATTCGTCGCCGTAGCGATTCTGAATTTCCTTGAAGATGTCGTGCGACATCCGCCGGCGGGAATCGAAACGCGTTACGACGAACCGGCGTGGCAAACGTTTCTTGAACACATGCTCGAGCGCTTTCAGTGTCTTCTCTACTTGCAGCACGCCCTGCACCGCCAACCAGTCTGCGGAAACCGGAATCAAGATGCGATCGCAGGCGAAGATCGCATTCAAGCTCAGCACACCCAGCAACGGGCAGCAATCGATGATGATCGGCCGGCCGGTGTTGAGGTTTTCCTTCACGATGCCGTGGTTCAGCTTGTTCAGGACCTGCGGGCCCTTCCCGTATTGCGAGTCGACCTTCGCCAATTCGACGTGCGCCGGGATCACCGGCCAGCCGCCGCGCCCCTCCCGGATCAAGCCGGTGAGCGACTGTTGCGAGTTGTAGAAACTGAAGATGCTGTCGCCGGCATTCGCTACCGAAGTTCCCGTAATAGACGATAAGTGCCCCTGCGGGTCCAGGTCGATCGAAAGCGGTATCTGTCCGCGGCGCGTAAGCGCTGCCGACAAATTCAGAGACGTGGTCGTTTTTCCGACGCCGCCTTTTTGATTGAATACCGAGATCTTGGCCATAAGGTCCAATTACCGCGACCGCTGTCGCCGCATGAGATCCAGTTCCGGGGGTCGTTATCGCCGCGGAGATATAACCGGCGACCCGCTACCGCATGAAAGACGCCGCGCGAATGTCCTGAATGAAGTACGCGTCGCGGATACCCCGAAGTACGCCGCGCAGATCTTGGCAGCCTCCGCCATCGTCGTCAACGGAACACGTTACTAATAAAATCAGGCCCTTGTCAATGATTACTGATACGCCATAAACTATGGCGCTGGCCTCGCCCACGCTTTCGCGCGCTCGACGCCGCGCGTCCAATCGCCGCGCAACCGATCGCGCTCGCCAGCGGTCATCTGCGGTTCGAATACGCGTTCCGGTTTCCACTGCGCGTCGATCTGATCGCCGCCGCGCCAGTAACCCACGCCCAGGCCTGCCAGATACGCAGCACCCAGCGCGGTCGACTCGACTTGCCGAGGCCGCACCACGGGAACGTCCAAAATATCGGCTTGAAACTGCATCAGCAGGTCATTGCGAGCGGCGCCGCCATCCACGCGCAATTGCTTGAGCGCTATCCCAGAGTCCGTTTGCATCCGCTCGAGAATATCGCTGGTTTGATAGGCAATGGATTCAAGCGCAGCGCGTGCCAGATGTCCCGCCGTCGACCCACCGGTGAGTCCGAGAATGGTTCCGCGCGCATAAGCATCCCAATGCGGCGCGCCCAGGCCGGCAAATGCCGGAATCATATAGACGCCTCCGTTATCGACCACCGTTGCGGCGAGCGCCTCGACGTCCTGGGAAGTCTTGATAACGCCGAGTCCGTCCCGCAGCCACTGGACCGCCGCGCCAGCGATGAAGACGCTGCCCTCCAGCGCAAACTCGGTGCTTTCCTTGATGCGCCAGGCAACCGTGGTCAGCAATCGATGATGCGATTCGATCCGTCGCTCCCCGGTGTGCATCAGCATGAAGCAGCCGGTGCCATAGGTGTTCTTCACCATTCCTGGTGTAGTGCAACGTTGCCCGAATAGTGCGGCCTGCTGGTCGCCGGCAATACCGGCAATTGGGATCGCATGTCCCAACAATTCCGGCGCCGTCTCGGCCACCGTCCCAGAAGATGCAACCACGGTCGGCAACATCGCGCGCGGGATGCGTAGCAGGCCAAGGAGCTTATCGTCCCAGTCGCCGTTGTGAATATTGAACAACAACGTTCGCGACGCATTGCTGGCATCGGTGACGTGCATGCGTCCCCCGGTCAGATTCCAGATCAGCCAACTGTCGACCGTGCCGAAGCAAAGCTGTCCGTCTTCTGCTCGTTCGCGTGCGCCGGCAACGTTGTCGAGGATCCAGCTGACTTTGGTGCCGGAAAAATACGCGTCTAACACCAATCCCGTGCGGCCGGTAAACAATGCTTCGAGTCCTTGCGACCTGAGCTTGTCGCACAGTCCCGCGGTGCGGCGATCTTGCCAGACGATGGCACTGCAGATCGGCTCGCCGCTGCCGCGATCCCAGACGACGGTCGTCTCGCGCTGATTCGTGATTCCGATCGCTGCGATCTGTGCGGGTTGCACTTGCGCGGCAACGATCGCTTCGCGCGCACAGTCAAGCTGCGTGCGCCAGATATCGCGCGGGTTTTGCTCGACCCAGCCGGGCGCGGGATAGAGCTGCTGCGTTTCCCGCTGGCCGATTCCTCGCACTTCGCCCGACTGATCGAACACGATAGCGCGCGAGCTGGTGGTACCTTGATCTAGCGCGAGAAGAAATGACATCCGTGATGGGCGGTGGCCATGAGCGCTCCGCTGAGTATGCTAAAGTTTCGGCCTCGCGGCGCCGACACCGTGTTAGCAGACAGATCCGCGTGTGAGCAAACAGACCGGCACCTTCGCGATCTTTCAAGAATACACCTATCGACGCTACGCATATGACAGCGGACGGCATCGACGCCGCCGGAAGCGATAACTTCGTCGTTGCACTGCGCCGCATGGGGCTGCTGGCGCAAGATGAATCGGTGCGCTTCGCGCTGCTCACCGGCGGGGTGTCATCCGACATCGTGCGCGCCGATCTGGCAAGCGGCCCGATCTGTCTGAAGCGTGCGCTGCCCAAGCTCAAAGTCGCAGCCGATTGGCAAGCGCCGATCGAGCGTAACCGCTGGGAAGTGCGCTGGATGCGCGTCGCGCATTCGATCGTGCCGGGCGCCGTTCCTCTCGTGCTTGGCGACGACGAAGCCACCGGCACGTTCGCCATGCAGTTTCTCGAACCGGTTGCGCATCCCGTCTGGAAGTCGCAGCTGCGCGACGGCGCCATCGATCCCGAATTTGCAGCACAAGTCGGCACTTGTATCGCGCGCATTCATGCGCAAACTGCGCACCGCGACGATATGGCGAAGCAGTTCGCCACCGACCACATCTTCTTTCCCATTCGACTCGAACCCTACCTCGCGGCCGCCGCGCGCGCTCATCCGGACTGCGCCCCGCAACTACTCAAGTTGATCGGCGTCACCGGACGTACCAAAATTGCGCTGGTGCACGGCGATGTCAGCCCGAAAAATATTCTCGTCGGGCCAAGCGGCCCGGTGTTTCTGGACGCGGAGTGCGCCTGGTATGGCGATCCCGCGTTCGACCTGGCGTTTTGTCTCAACCATCTGCTGCTCAAGTGCACTTGGCGTCCGCAGTGGACTCCGCGTTTTCTGGATTGCTTCGACGCATTGGTGCGAGCATATCGCGCCGAGGTGAGCTGGGAGCCTGTCGCACAACTCGAACAACGCGCGGCGCATCTTCTGGCAGGGCTGCTGCTCGCGCGTGTGGACGGCAAATCGCCGGTCGAATACATCACGCGAGATTGGCAGCGCACCGTCGTGCGCGACGTCGCGAAACGCTTCCTTCTCACGCCAACCGATAAAATCGCCGAGATTGCCAGCGCATGGAACGATGCGTTGCAATCTCTCGCGCGATCGAATTCGACCCTACTCAACGATGCCTGATACCACCATCACAGCAATACGCGGCCGCCGCGTTTGGGATTCGCGCGGCCGGCCCACGGTCGAAGCCGAGATCCATCTTGCATGCGGCGCGATCGGCCGTGCAATTGCTCCGGCAGGCGCATCGCGCGGATCGCGCGAAGCGATCGATCTGCGCGACGGCGGCGCGGCGTTCGGCGGCATGGGCGTGGCAAACGCGGTCGCCAACATCAACGGCGCCATCGCAAAAGAATTGCTCGGCCTCGACGCCACCCAGCAATCCGACGTCGACCAGCACATCATTTCGCTCGACGGTACCGCGAACAAAGCGCAACTCGGGGGCAATGCAGCCATCGCGGTGTCGATGGCGGTATTGCAATCGGCTGCTGCTGCGCACGGCGAGCCGCTTTATCGCTATTTGTCGGCCGGCCAACGCACGCGCATTCCGCTGCCGGAAATTCAGATCTTCGGCGGCGGCGCGCACGCCGGGCGCCGCGTCGATATTCAAGACTTCATGGTGATGGCGCTGTCTGCGCAGAGCTTCGATGAAGCGCTGATCATGACGGCAGAGGTCTACCGTGCAGCCGGTGCACTCATGCAGGAACGCGGGCTGCTGCAAGGCGTGGCCGATGAAGGCGGCTACTGGCCTGCTTTCACCAGCAACGAGCAAGCGCTCGAAATGCTGGTGCGCGCGATCGAACGTGCGGGCTACGTTGCCGGCGACGAGGTGGCGATATCGCTCGACATAGCCGCATCCGAATTTCGCCGCGACGGCCGCTATCGGCTAGGACTGGATTCGCGCGACATGGATAGCGACGGCCTGGCGCAAATGCTTCTGGATTGGCTGGACCGGTTTCCAATCGTGTCGATCGAAGACCCGATGGCCGAAGACGACGCCGAAGGCATGACGCGTTTCACCCGCGCCGCGGGCGACAAAGTGCAGATTATCGGCGACGACTATCTCGTCACCAATGCTCAGCTCGTCGAGAACGCCGCACACGATGGCGCCTGCAATGCAGTGCTGATCAAACCTAATCAAGCCGGAACGATCACCGAAACGAAAGCAGCACTGGACGCGGGGCAGAGACTCGGCTTCGGCACTATCGTTTCCGCGCGCTCGGGCGAGAGCGAAGACGTGACGATCGTGCATCTGGCAACCGGATGGAATGCCGGTCAGCTGAAAGTCGGATCATTCGCACGCTCGGAACGCATGGCGAAGTGGAACGAGGCGCTTCGCATCGAGGAGCAGCTTGGCGGTGCTGCGCAGTTTGCCGGACGCGACGCACTCGCGAGAAGCTCAAGCGTGACTGCAGTCATCCAAGGTGGGCGGCCGGCGCCGGCGGGCGATGGGCCCGCGACATGACGGCTGGACACGATCACCATCCGCACCTGTTGCGTGGCGTGATGCTGATCATGCTGGCGGTGTTTTTGTTCTCGTCGATGGACACACTCGCGAAGCTCGCACTCAAGTCGTATCCGTTGCACCCATTGATCTGGGCGCGCTACGCGGTGCACCTGGTGTTCATGCTCATCCTGTTCGCGCCGCGCATGGGGTTGCAGTTGATCAAGACCAAGCGGGTCGGTCTGCAAACTTTGCGTGGTCTACTGCTGGTCGGGAGCACCGGTTTTTTCTATTTGTCGCTGCAGTATCTGCCGCTCGCGGAAGCTGCCGCAATCAGTTTTGTCGCGCCGGTGATTGTCACCGCGCTATCGGGGCCGATGCTCGGCGAGCGCGTCACAGCTCGGCATTGGCTGGCCGTGATATTGGGCTTCGCCGGCGTGCTGGTGATCATTCGTCCGAACGGCGGTTTGCTGACCTTCGCCGTGGTGTTTCCGCTGAGCACCGCAATCCTGTTTGCGTTGTATCAGATCGTGACGCGCAAGCTCGCCGGCCGCGAAAATCCATTCACCAGCTTGTTCTATACCGCATTGGTCGGCGCAGTCATCACCAGCACGATTCTGCCCTTTGCGTGGGTGCCGCCTACGCCGACGCAAGCGGGATTGATGATCGCGATCGGCTGTCTTGGGGGATTTGGGCACTTCCTCTTGATTCGCGCCGTCGAACTGGCCTCGCCCATCGCCCTCGCGCCGTTCGTCTATACGCAACTGCTATGGTCGACCGTGCTCGCCTTCCTGGTATTCCACGAGTTGCCCGATGCCGTGTCGCTGCTGGGCATGCTGGTAATCGTCGCCGCCGGCCTGATGGCGGTGGACTGGAGGCGCATGCGTCGACCCACAGGTGCCGTTGCGCAGATGCCTGCCCAATGACACAGGGGCCCGCCCCCGGTAGCAATCCAGTGAGCCGCCCGCGTCCGCGCACTCGGGCGACGTACCGGCACTTTCAGGTTATTCCGACGCGCTGGATGGACAACGACGTCTACGGTCACGTCAACAACGTCGTTTACTACTCGTACTTCGATACCGCCGTAAACCAATATCTGATCGAGCAAGGCGTGCTCGACATCACGCGCAGTACGACGTTCGGATTGGTGGTGGAAACCAGCTGCCAGTATTTTTCCTCGATTGCTTTCCCTGATGCCGTGAGTGTCGGGCTGAGCGTCGCGAGGCTCGGTAATACGAGCGTGCAGTATGAGATCGGGATTTTTCGCAACGACGAACAGACCGCATCGGCGCAAGGTTATTTCGTGCACGTGTACGTCGACCGCATGAGTCGCCGGCCAACGCCCTTCGACACGACTCTACGCGCGGCGCTGGAGCAAATCCGCATCGAGTAGCAAGCGCGTATCGCCTCGGATACGCGAAGCTGCGCGGGTTAAAACCCTACTAAAATGAAGCGCAGCGAGACGCGAGACTGACGTCGCCGCCGGGGCCGCCCATTTGGACAGCGGGCGTCTTTACACAGAAGCGCCCATATCGCGTGTGAAACTCCAGACTCTCGCCTCCCAGCGGTCGCTCGCTGATCACATAACTCGGCGGCGCGCCAAGCGCTTCGCGAAACCGATGCATCAGCTGATCGAGCGTCGGCTCTTCATTCATCGGGTCGGCCTCGATGATGATCGGCGCTGAGATCGTCGAATCGTCGGTTTCCGCGCCCAGTGGACGTTGAGTGGCGCCATCGTTCGCATTGGGCTGCCCTGCTGCGTTTAAGGCCGGCTCGTCCGACGCGGTGCGTGCCTCATTATCAGATAGCGCTGGAGCGCTGGCGAAAGCAAGCATGAGCAGGGATGCGCGCAAAATTACAGCGGGCAAACCTAACGTTAGTCTCGATTGAGTCAACATGCGGGAGCGGTCCTAATTCTTCTTCGATAGCGGTAGGACAGCGCCCGCACGGCTTAGTGCCGTTGCTGCGCAACGACGAACCGCTCATCCGCCAGCGTTTGTTTCGCCGGTAGCGGGCGTCCGAACACCTGCACGAAATACCAGCGCCCGGATTTTCCCTGCGCGGCACCAGTACCGATCTCGGTGAGCTCGGGTATCAGCATGTTGCGGCGATGCCCCGGCGATTTCTTCCAGTCAGTCATCATGTCGCCCACCGAATCTTGATGCCTGAGCTGGTAGCCGACATTCTCCGCGACGCGCTCGAATGGATAACCGCTGACTTGAATCCGGTAGTCGAAGCCATGACCGTCGAGCACGTGACCGTTCTTGTCGCTGTCGCCGAACTTGTCCTGCCGCGCCATGTTACGGGCATGGTTCTGTGCGGCGATGATCAGCTGCACTTTCGGCTTCAGCGGCGCGAGCTTGTTCTCGATGCGAAATGCGTTGGTCGCTTCGATAATTCTTTGCTCCGATCCGCTGACCTCGATCGTCGGTGGCGGCGTTTGCTGGGACGTCGGCGGCGGAACCGGCACCGTGTGAGCGGGCGGCCGCGGCTTTTGCGAGGCGCAGGCCGACAAAACCGCGATCGCCGCGATCAGAAAAATTCGCTTGTACATGATTGGCGCCCTGATGATTGGAGGTGTGCGTTTGCTGCAACTGTCGTACCAGACGGTGCAGAAAACGCCGTCAGCCCCCCGGGCCGCCGCCGTTGGCGTAGATCACTTGACCGGTGACGTAGCTGGCTGCGTCCGAGCACAGGAACGCGATGACCGCGGCAATTTCTTCCGGCTCGCCCTTGCGCCCGAGCGGAACCGACTTCACGAACGCGTCGGCGCGCTCCGTACCAAGCTTATCCATCGCCTCGGCGAGCATATCGGTTCGAATCGGTCCCGGCGCCACCGCGTTCACGCGAATGCCGTTCGGACCTTCTTCTTTCGACAAGATGCGCGTGAACGCATCCAACCCGGCTTTCGACACGGTGTATGCCCCCGCGCCTGCCGGCATGCGGCTTGTTACGTTGGACGAGAGATTGATGATGTGGCCGCTGCCGCGCTTGCGCATATGCGGCAGCACCGCTTGCACGAGATGAAACGGCGCGTCCAGATTGACACACAGAATACGCGCCCACTCGGCGGGAGGTGTGTCGGCGATCTTCACGCCCGGCAGATGCGTACCGGCGTTGTTGACCAGCACATCGACTTGTCCGAATGCCGACACGACAGCGTCGATCAGCGCACGTGCTTCTGCTGGACCGCTGACGTCCGCACGCACGCTGCGTGCATCGCCCCCGCT